>JAJZFE010000284.1 GCA_021798655.1 Acidobacteriota bacterium
CGCGTCAAGCACATGGTCTGAGCGAGCGGCGTGCGTGCCTGGTGGTGAAACAGCCACGCGGTACGCAACGCTACCGGCCGACACAGCGGGACGATGAAGATGAACTCACCCGGGCGATCGTGACTCTTGTCATCGTCAACTGAAAAATCCCCAGTTCTCGGCGTTTGAATATTCCCCAGTTAGAGGCGGGTTGAGGTGATGCGGGAGGATGCGGCGGAGGGCGAAGCCCGGAGCCGCATTCTCCCGCGCGGACGAACCTGGGGCTACGCTCCTTCTTTCCCAGGCAGCTTTGCGGCGACGACACCGGCCTTCTTCTTGTCTTTGAGTCGGTAGCTTTCGCCCTTGATGTTGATGGTGGTGGAGTGGTGCAGCAGCCGGTCGAGGATGGCCGAGGCGATCACGTTGTCGGCGAAGATCGCGCCCCAGTCGCCGTAGCTCTTGTTGGAGGTCAAGATGATGGAGCCCTTCTCGTAGCGTTCCGAGACCAGTTGGAACAGGCAGGTGGCGGCGAAGGAGTCCAGCGTGAGGTAGCCCATCTCGTCGAGGATGAGCAGCTTGGGCTTGACCAGCAGACTCATCCGCTCCTTCAGCTTGTTCTCGTCGCGGGCGCGTTGGAACTGGGCGACGAGGTCCTGGATGGTGACGAAGTAGACCGACGAACCGGCGACGATAGCCTCGGTGCCGAGCGCGATCGCGAGATGCGTCTTGCCGACCCCGGGCGGACCAAGCAGCAGCACGTTCTCCTTGCGTTCGAGGAAGGCGAGCGAGGCCAGTTCGCGCAGCTTGCGTTCGTCGACCGAGGGCTGGAAGGCGAAGTCGAACTGGTCCAGCCCCTTGTTGTAGGGGAAGTGCGCCCACTGCGTCTTCAGCCGGACGTTGCGTGTGTGTTTGGCCTGGCTCTCGGCTTCGAGCGTCTGTTCGAGGAAGTCGAGATAGGGCAGATTCTTCGCCGAGGCTTCTTCGGCGATGGCCTCATAGCAGTTGGGCAGATGCGACAGGCGCAGCCGCAGCATATGGCTGAGCAGGCGTTCAGACTGAAGCGACATGGGTGGCCTCCTCCCACCCCAGCGACGAAGACCTGTCGCCGGGGACCCCGGTCTCGCAGAACGCGTTGTAGATCGCAAGCGGACGGAACTCGACCTCGGGGACCGGGTAGTGAAGGCCGACGCCCGGGCCCGGCACCAGTTCGGCGATAGCCTGCAGCGGCGGCTTGACCTCCGCTGTTCTGCTCCGTCGCGGAAGCTCGCCATAGTGCGATGGCTGGACCACCATCGCGCCCTTGCCTGTGGCCGTCTTATGTTCCGCGATCAGATCGTTCTGAGCGAAGACGCGGATGCTGTCTGAGTCGAGCGGCTCGCGCACCAGCACACTCTTGCCTGCGTGAAGATGCGGCACCGAGTAGCGGTTGCCGCGATAGCTGAACAGGCAGTCCCTGGCCACCTGGCGATGACTCACGTAGCTGGTGTCGTAAGCCGGCTGCCCGTTCAACGGCGTCAGCCCCTCATGCGGAAACCGCAACTGCGGGATCTCGCGCGTGGTCGCGTGGACCCGGCGGTTGACCTCGTTGCACCAGACCACAGCCTGACGGTTCAACTCCGCAAGCGAGTCGAACTGGATCCCTGGCCAGAAGTTGCCCTTGATAAACCGGATCGTCGACTCGATCTTGCCCTTGGTCTCAGGCCGGTACGGACGGCACACCCGCGGAACGAAGCCGTAGTAGCTGGCGAAGTCCAGCATCTTCGCATGGAAGCAGGGCTGGCCGTCGACCCGGTCCACGACCACCGTCTTCATGTTGTCGGTCAGCACCGTCCGCGTCACGCCGCCGAAGAACTCAAAGGCATGCACCATCGAGTTCAACAGCGTCTCCGCATCCTGCCGCTGGGTGAACTCCACATACCGCATCCGCGACCAGCACAATGTCAGCGCGAACCCATACAGACGCCTGCCGCCCCAGTTGCCAAAGTGACCCCAGTCCATCTGCGCCTGCTCGCCCGGTGCCGTCTCGAAGCGCACGAACGCCCGCTCCTGGCCCTCGCTCCGCCACGGCCGCACTACCTTCTTCACCTGCGTCTCGCATCCGCCATAGCCGCGCTTCCGGATCTCCACAAACAGCTTCGCCGCGTTATGAACACCCACCTCCCACCGCTCCCGCAGATACGCACGGTAGGGATCCACCTGCCAGCTCTTCGGCTTGCGTTCATACTCGCGGGGAGCCTGCTTCAGGTACTTCCGAACCGTCTTCCGGTCCATCTTCAGCTCGCGAGCAATCTCGCTGACGCTGACTCCGTCGTGATGCAGCTTCTGTATCTCCATAAAGCCCTCCAGTCGCAGCATCCCAACCCTCCTCGGGTCAGAATGCAGCCGCTCGGCCTCAACTGGGGATTTTTCAAACGCCGAATCTGAGGATTTTTAGAGTACCGATAACAACTCTGGCCAGCCAGTATGGGCGCTATGGGTATCGACGCATCACAGCACTCTTGCGACGAGCAGGCTGGAACGTCGGTAAGAATCGGGTTGAGAGGATCTGGCGTCGCGAGGGGCTAAAGGTTC
>JAJZFE010000132.1 GCA_021798655.1 Acidobacteriota bacterium
GAACACGCTCTCCCCCAGCGTCGCCGTCGGCACCGTATGGATCACCACATCGGCTCCCGGCAGAACCCGTTGCACCGCCGTGGTCGCCGCCGCCGTAATCTGTTCCGAGCGCTGAAACGTCAGTCTCCGCGGCAAGCTCAGCGTCAGATCCACAAAGTAATGCGACCCCGACCGCCGCACCCGCACCCGGTCCACGGCCAGCACTCCATCTGCGGCCTCCAGATCCCGAATCAAATCCCTCCGAATCTGTTCCCGCACCTCGGGCGGCGTCGCGTCCAGCAGGGAATCGATCGTCTGCCGCGCCAGCCGCCACGTCACCTGCAGAATAATCGCCGCCACCACCAGCGCAGCCACCGGGTCCGCATACTGTAGTGCCGGAATATTCAGCCGGTCTCCCACAAACGCCGCCAGCAGACCCACAAACACCGCAGCCGACGACCATATATCGGTCCCGAAGTGCACCGCATCGGCCTCCAGCGCATCGCTCCTATGCTCCGCCGCCACCCGATGCAGCGCCCGCGACCGCGTATAGTCCACCGCAATCGACAGCAGCAGCACCGCAAACGGCCACACGGACCAGTGCAGATCCAAGTGCTCCCGATCCACGATCCGATGGATCGACTCGCGCGCAATCCACACGCACGACCCCACCATCAGCACCGTCTCAAACCCCGCCGACAGGCTCTCCAGCTTTCCATGCCCGTAGTTGTGTTCCTCATCCGCCGGCCGGTCCGACACCCTTACCGTCAGCAGCGTAATCCCCGCCGCAATCAGGTCAATCGACGAGTGCGCCGCCTCGCTCAGCATCCCCAGCGACCCGGTCAGGATCCCCGTCAGCAGCTTCAGCAGCGTAATCCCCAGCGCAGCCAGCACCGAAGACTGCGCCGCCGATCGCTTTGCCGCCGTCGCTTGCATCTGATTCATCGCTGGTAACTAAGCCTGGCCTCTCCCAACCTCATCCACCCCGAACGTTCCTGTCCGCGCCCTCGCCCTGAGCATACACTCCCACGGCCAATCGCCATCATCCCAACGCCTTCATCCCACGATACAGCCCCGCTGCGCGCAACAAATATCCATCCCACGCACTCTCCACAAATCCCGCCTCGGCCATCATCTTCAGCATCTGTTTCGGTCGCGGAAACCGCGCCACCGACTCCGGCAGATACCCATAAGCTGCGCGGTCCCCCGAGATCAACCCACCCAGCACCGGCAGCACGCGCTGAAAATAAATCCCATACCCAAACCCGCTCAACCCTTCCGGCTGATTGCACTCCAGAATCCCAATCCGCCCTCCCGGCGCCAGCACCCGATAAATCTCCGCCAGCCCCTCCGCATAGTTCGTCAAATTCCGAAACCCGAACGCCGACGTCACCAGGTCGAAGCTCCCATCCGCATACGGCAGGTGCATCGCATCGCCCTTCACCCACACCGCATTCGCCGATTCATACTTCACCCTTGCGCGGTCCAGCATCTCCGCAGAAAAATCCAGCCCCGTCACCGCAGCCCCACCCGCTGGCCGCTCCTTCAGCAGCGCCGAGGTCATATCTCCCGTCCCGCAGCAGATATCCAGCACCCGCGCATCGGGCCGCGCCAGCACCTCGCGAAAACTCCGCGCCGCCCGTCCCCACCACCGCCGGTCCAGCCCCATCGACAGCAGATGATTCAGCAGGTCATACTTCGGCGCAATCGAGTCAAAGATCTCCCGCACATGCTCCGCCGCTGCCGCCTCCGTAGCCTCGCCTGCCGGCCGTGCTCCCGGATTCACACTCTCCTCCGCTCGATTCAAGCGATCGCTCCCGCCGCCTTCGCCTCACCAACAATCCCCGCCGCCGCCATCATCAACTCCGCCTCGCTCACATCCTTCACCACCACGGCCTCGCCAATCCGCACCGGCAGCACAAACGACCTTGCCCCACTCCGATTCTTCTTATCCTTCGCCGTCAGCGCGACCAACTCCGCAGCATCCGCCACAAACCCGCGCATCGGCCCATATGCCCGAACCACGCGTTCCATCCGAGCCGCATCGTCCGCGCTCACCATTCCCCGCCGCGCCGCAATCCCCACCGCGGCAATCATCCCCCACGCGACAGCCTGCCCATGCAGCAACTGCTTATACCCGGTAGCCACTTCAATCGCATGACCCAGCGTATGCCCCAGGTTCAAAATCATCCGCAGCCCACCCTCGCGTTCATCCGCGCTCACCACCTCAGCCTTCACACGCACACTCGCCGCCACCACCCGCGTCAGAGCCTCGCCCTCGCCCGCCAGCACCGCCGCACTCTCGGACTCCATAAAATCAAACAGCTCGCTGTCATAGATAATCCCGGCCTTCACCGACTCCTGCAATCCCGCCCTTAGCTCCGCCTTCGGCAGCGTCCCCAGTGTCGTCGTATCCGCGTACACCGCCAGCGGATGATAAAATGCCCCTACCAGATTTTTCCCCGCCGCCAGATTCACGCCCGTCTTTCCCCCCAGCGAGCTATCCACCTGCGCCAGCAGCGTCGTCGGCACACCCACATACCGAATCCCGCGCATATACATCGCCGCC
>JAJZFE010000198.1 GCA_021798655.1 Acidobacteriota bacterium
CGCCAAACTCCGCAATGTTCTCGCGCACCCACCGCAGCGCCAGCACCAGGTCCAGCTGCCCTGCATTGCCGGAGTCCTCAAACCCCTGCCCC
Source organism: Acidobacteriota bacterium (assembly GCA_021798655.1). Next base: position 93 of record JAJZFE010000198.1, read on the forward strand.
GCCAGCAGTTCGCCAAAGTACGCATAGCCAAACGAGTTCAGTCGATGGTTCACCGTCACCACCACCACGTCCCCCCGCCGAGCCAGCCGCGTGCCGTCGTACAGCGCCGCATTGGCCGTGCCGTTCGCAAACGCGCCGCCGTGGATGTAGAACATCACCGGCCGCTTCTTCGTGTCCTTCACTCCCGGCGTCCACACATTCACATGCAGGCAGTCCTCGCTCTGCGGCCCCTCATCCGGCGGCAGGTGATACCCCGGCCTCTCCGCAGCAGCCTCCCGCGCCTTCGCACTCTCATACTCCGGCCTCGCGCCCACGGTCTGCGGAGCCCGCGCCGCCCACTCCACGCAAGGCTTTACGTCGCTCCAACTCACCGGAGGCTTCGGTGCGGCAAACCGCGTCAGCCGCGTGTCCGCGCCGTACGGAATCCCCTTGAACGCGGCCACGCGCCCCGCATAGGTCCCCGGAGCCCCGGCGATCTCACTCCAATATCCCCGCACCGGCCCATGCACCGTCGCCGCCACCGGCGCATCGTCTTCCGCCAGCGCACGAGGCCCCACCAGCCCCGCCGCCCCCGCCATCACACCCGCCTTCACCAACTCACGACGATTCACCAGCACCCGCCTTCCCGATCTCCAGAGCTGTTTGTCATTGGGTGTGGCCTTGTCATTTCGACCGAAGGCCGGGCTTTTGCGGCCGTAGCGGAGAAACCCCCGCATTGCGGACTACCTCAACCTTCTACACCTATACGCAAACCGCTCTAAACCCTAACACCTAATCCCTCTTTTCACTCTCCCGGCGTGATCTTGATGGCCTTGTTGTTCTCAAAGTCAATGGTCAGTGGGTGTCCGCTGTTGTCATAGGTGATCGAGCGGTTGCCGTACGTTCCACCATGCGGAGTCTGCACCTGGCCCACGCACATCATCACCTCGCGCTCGGTCATGCCCACCTGCGGCTCGTGTCGGTCGATGGCCGCCCATACCGTCGGCCCCCAGTAGTCGTACAGCTTGTGCGGATCGTCGTAGAACAGGATGTCGTCGTTGTACAGGTTGTAGCCGTTGTCGAAGTTGCCCACCGGCGTCGCATACAGCGCCTTCGGGTCGGCGGAGTTCGGCATTGTGAACCCCAGCAGCACGTGCCGCTGGCCGGCAGCGATGCGAAAAACCGCATTGCCGCTCTTCGGTGCGGCCTCTTCAAACACCTCTTTGATCGCCATCGGCTGGTTCTGCAGCAACAGCCCCACCGGACGCGCGTAGTCCACGTGCCTGCCGGTGTCCTTGTAGTAGTACAGCTGCCCGCCCGCGCTCACCCAAACCGTCGTGCCAATCAGCGCCTTCTCATCGGCGATCGAGTCCGGATGCTCCTTCTTCAGAAAGACGTTGTCGTCCGGGTCCACCTTCACATTCGGCGAAGAGTCGTTGCCCGCCGTCGCCGTCACCGCATCGCCCTCGTGGTTTGCCTTGTAGATCAGCCCCACGCGCACCGCCGCCGCTGCCAGAAACACCGCCGTCACTCCAATCGCAATCTTCGCCCCATTCGTCATCCGCAGAACTCCTCCCTGCACAGAGTAGACGCAACCTGCGTAGACGCAACCTGCGTTTCACGCGAGCCGGGCGAGCCGGCCCCTTGACACCCCATTTACAATAGAAGAAGAAGGTGCAAAGACCGCGTGACCCACTAGGTCAGGCTCCTTGCTCAAACCACCAGTCGCAACACCAACCAAAGTTCGCACCAAAGAAGGTACGAACCTAACCTCAATGTTCCGAAGACTTTACCCCCAAAACCAGGGGTGGGGTACAAGTCCGAATCGGCCGAATGTCACCGCCCAGGCTGGCGCAGCAGCTGCTCCACGACCTGATGCACCGTCAGCAGCGGCCACGGTGCGTCCTCCGTCGCTGCGGTCGTCTGGCCCGCCCGGTGGATCAGCATCGCCGGCCGCGGGTCGAACCCGCCGCTGGAGGCCGCAGCGTCCTCCGCCGTCCACGCCGGCTGGTACTGCCAGAGGTAGGTCCGCCAGCTATGGTCGCCCTGCACGATGACCGTGGTGTCTTTCCAACGCGGCGAGCGTTGCAGTTCGGCCCGGATCTGCCCCAGCGTGCGGTCGGCCAGCGCCAGGCTGTCCAGGTAGGAGCTGCCACAGTCCTCAACGAACCGCTGGCTGTGCCGGTTCCACAGGTTCGGACTGTGCGGCACCGGCAGATGGATGAAGATCAGGTCGGCCTGATCGGCCCGCAGCAGCGACTCGGTGTGCGCGGTCAGGTCGAGCAGCGTCGTTCTGCGCTGCTGCACCTCGAACCGGCACAGGTTGTCGCCGGCCGGCATCTGCGGCAAGGCGTTCTGCCAGAAGCTGTGCAGCTGCGACATGCTCCCGTCGAGCGCGTCCAGGTTCATCGCATAGCACTGCTCGATGGCGTCGCTGAAGACGGTGCAGTAAGGGTTGTACCAGCCCACGGCCGC
>JAJZFE010000514.1 GCA_021798655.1 Acidobacteriota bacterium
GCTCGTCAGCAAGATCTCTTGGTTGCCAGCTTGCGGCTTGATGTACCGAACAAAGATGTCATTCACCAGGTTCGTCGCCGGGCTGAACAGGTAGTTGTTCGCAGTGGATACAACTTTCGCGAAGATTGCACCGACCAGGAGAGCTCCGAGGATCGACAACAGCCTGGACCCACCGAAGCTATGCACCGCGGTGTATGCCAGGATCTCGCGCGGTCTCTGTGCGACCTCGCCGGTGCGATAGATTGCCGACCCGACAACCGCAATGGAGACGATCACACTCTCCAGAATCAACGTGCCGATGATCCAGCCGATCGTCGCGCGCGTTGCGTCCTTTTCGCTCTTTGCGGAGAAGAACTTCTGATACATCGACTGGTTGCCCAGCATCAGCAGGCAGGTCGGCAGGAAGATCTCCATCGCCGACTTGACCTGCTCGCGCGATCCGTTCGGAAGCACAGGCCCGGTGTAGTAGCTCGCGAAGGGCCGCATGTCTCCGAACCACTCAAAGTGTGTTGCTGGCAGAACGGCCTTCACGCCGCTCCAGCCGCCCGCAAGATGCAGCAGCACGGGCAGCGACGCGATCATCGTGATGGTCGCTAACATGCCGATCACGACGTCCATGTACGCAACCGAACCCATGCCTGCGATCGCCGTGAAGACCACCACAAACCCGGCGAGAATGTACTGTCCTTCCACGGCCGTTACCTGCGGAAAGATCAGGTGAACGATGTCGCCGCCACCGATGAACTGATAGCTGGTGATCGCAGTGTAGGTGAACAGCACAGCGATGACGCCGAGCACCCGCGCCGTCTGGTTGTAGCGGCTTTCGAGCAGGTCGGGAATGGTGAACTGCGCAAACTTTCTTGCCCGCGGCGCGATGAAGTAGATCAACGCCAAGCCTGCCCATCCACCCGCGGACTGCCACAGCGCGGCGAAGCCATGCTTGTAGGCATTCTCCGCGCCGCCTAACAGCGACCCCGATCCGATCCAGCTCGACAGCAGCGTGAACACCAGCACGAACGCCGGCAGGCTACGACCGGCGACGAGGTAGTCGGCCTTGGTCTTCACCTTTCCCAGCCGCGCTAGCGATACGGTCAGCAGCGCTACAACAATCAACCCGAGTACGACAGCATATAGAACCATGAGTGCGACGATTCTACCCTGCTGCGGTGGTTTGCCGCGCGCTGCAGGCTGGTTCGTTCTCATCAACAGCCAGCTTGACGCCGTTGCATGGAGCGGTTGCCGCCCGCGTACACTGTAGGCAACAAAGAAGTACCTCTCCAGGAGCTCCACTATGCAGCTGTTCCAAACTCTGTCGCTGGCCGCGCTTTGCGCCACCGCGCTGCCGCTTGCCGCGCAGTCGGCACCCATCACGATTGCGGTCGATCTGACTGATGCGCCGCGCAAGATTCTGCACGCCACTGAGACTATCCCAGTGCAGTCCGGTCCGCTCACGCTGGTGTATCCAGAGTGGATTCCCGGCGAACACGGGCCGACCGGGCCCATCATCAACCAGGCCGGCTTCATCATCACCACGCCCTCGGGTGCGCCCGTCAAGTGGGAGCGCGACCTGGTGGATATGTACAGCTACCACGTGACCGTTCCGGCCGACGTGCATGAGCTGCACGTCAAGATGGACTTCCTCGCGATGTCTGGTGCGAACTTCACGGCGGGCGGCTCCACCAGCGCGAACCTCGCGCTGCTGAGCTGGAACACCCTGCTCGTCTATCCGCTGAACGGTGACATCGAGCACACCAACGTGGCCAGCATCATGGTCACGCCGTCGATCAGCATCCCGAGTGGCTGGAAGTTCGGCACGGCACTGGAGCCGAACGGCTCGCCGACTTCGTTCAAGACCGTCTCGCTCGAACAGTTAATTGACTCGCCTGTTCTTGCGGGTCGCTGGTTCCGCGAGATCGACCTCGCGCCGGAGATTACGCCAAAGCACTATCTCGATCTCGCCGGCGACGGACCGGAGGATGTGCTGCTCTCGCAGGAGCACATCGACGACTTCAACCGGCTGATCCGCGAGACGGGCGCGCTGTACAAGTCGCGTCACTACGGCAGCTATCACTTCCTGGTCACGCTGTCGGACCAGGTCGCGCACTTCGGGCTGGAGCATCACCAGTCGTCTGACGATCGCGTGCCGGAGAAGACCTTCGTCGACGACAACGCCTTCATCGCTGAAGGCTTGTTGCTGCCGCACGAGTTCACGCACAGCTGGAACGGCAAGTACCGCCGCCCCGCCGGGCTGGCCACGCCGAACTACCAGGAGCCGATGAAGGGCGACCTGCTGTGGGTCTACGAGGGCCTCACCGAGTACCTCGGCGACGTGCTGGCGGCGCGCTGCGGCATCTGGGCACCGTCGGTGTATCGCGACCGGCTGGCGACCATCGCGGGCTACCTGAACGATGCGCGTCCGGGCCGCACCTGGCGCGACCTGCAGGACACCGCGAGCGCCGCGCAGATTCTGTACTCCGCAGGCGGACCGTACGACAACTGGCGTCGCAACACGGACTACTACGACGAGGGCGAGCTGCTTTGG
>JAJZFE010000500.1 GCA_021798655.1 Acidobacteriota bacterium
GTCCCAGCCCTGAATCACGCGGTGCTGCCCATACGGAAACGTGATCGGCTCCTTGCGATCCACCGACGAGTCGAACTTCGAACCATCCGGCAGATAGCCCGTGTAGTGCACCGTGAAAAAGTACCCTGGCCGGGCCAGCTCGCCCGTGCCGATCTGCGTGTCGATGTACCCCAGCGAGTACGTGCTGGGCCCCGTCGCAATGGCCTCGCGCGCCTCCGGCGACAGCAGCGGCGACGCGTAGTCCAGCTTCACGTCCGGCGTCTTGGTCAGCGTGTAGAGCGGCTTCGCGCAGCCCAGCCCTGCGGCCAGCGCAGGAATCTTCGCTGAAAGCTCGGGCAGCTTGATGCACGCTGGTTCTGCGTGGTGGGCTGCTGTGGCCGTTGCTGCCGTGTGATGCACAGCGGGCTTGGGGGCGGTTTGGGCCGCGAGCGGGAGGCTCGCTGCCAGGAGGAGCGCAGTCAGCGTGGTTTTCATATCGGCTACCAGTGTAGCGCCACTCGCGCCGCGTGGTCAGGTCGGCGTACGCAGCAGCAGGTACCCGCCCACCATTGCGAACAGCAGGTCCGGCGACCACGCCGCCAGCCCCGGCGGCAGCGAGTTCACGTTCCCCAGGTTCTCAAAGATGCCGCCAATCACCCAGAATGCGATCGCTACGCCCACCGCCGTGCCGATCCCCGCAATGCTCCCGCGCTTGCCCGCCGTCAGCGAAAACGGAATCGCCAGCATCGCCATCACCAGCGTCACCAGCGGATACGCGAGCTTCCGGTTCAGCTGCACCCGCAGCCGCGTCGTGTCGAACCCGCTCTGCCTCAGGTCGTCAATGTACCCCGACAGCTCCGTGTACGACATCTCCTGCGACTGCCGATCCTCTTTCTTGAAGTACCCCGGCTGCTCGCGAATCTCCGGAAACGTGTCGATCTTGAATGGCACATAGCTCGTCACCGCGTTCTCCGCAAACGTGCGCGTCCATCCGTTCTCAAACACCCAGCCGTTGATTGAGTCGTCCCAGCGCGCGCTGGCCGCAAAGATCCGCCGCGTCGGTTTGAAGCTTCCCGGCTCGAACTCGAACACCGTCAGGTTTGCAAACACGTTTCTGTCCGGATCGAAGAACTGGTAGTAGAAGATGCGCGTCGGCTCGGCCGTGCCGTTCGTCTGCCCGGAGATCCACTTCCGATCCGGACGCAGAAACGTCTGCGCGGGCTTGCCCTTGATCTCCGACAGCAGCGCCTCCTGCCTGCGGTTCGCCGCCGGCAGGTACGAGTCGTCAAACACAAACAGCGCCGCCGACAGCAGCGCTGCCACCACCAGCGCCGGCGCCACAATCCGGTACAGGCTCGTGCCCGTCGCCTTCATCGCCGTGATCTCGCTCGTCCGGTTCAACCCGCCAAACGTGATCAGCACCGCCACCAGCGAACACACCGGCGTCACGTTGTACAGGATGAACGGAATCAGGTTCAGCAGGTAGTCGCCCACCGTCACCAGCGGCGTGCGATAGCGGATGATGTCGCCGATCAGCTCAAAGAACGTGAAGATGATGAACATCGCCACAAACGCCGCCAGCACCAGCGCGAAGTTGCGCAGAAAATCGCGCATCACATACTCATCCAGCAGCAGCGGAAACCGCAGCCGCCGAGCGCTGCGTCGCCGTTGCAGCACGGCCATGCCGGCCGCGTCGCTGCTCTCGCGTCGCCGTCGAATCCGCTCCACCAGCCGCGTCACGCCCGCGCTTATTCCCGCCATCACGTTCACCGCCGCGCCGCCGCGCGACATCTGCTGAATCAGCAGCAGCCCCGCCACCGCAAACAGCAGGTTCGCTCCCCACACGCCCACAAACGCCGGCAGCTTGTCGCCGCGCGCAAACGCCGTCCCGATGATCGACAGAAAGTAGTACACAAACACCAGCGCCAGCGTCGCCACAAACCCCGACCCCTTGCCCCCGCGTTTGGACGACAGCCCCAGCGGCACGCCCACCAGCATCAGCACCAGGCACGCCGTCGGAAAGCTGAACCGCCGGTTCATCTCGATCAGGTATCGCCGCTTCTCCTTCGCCGCCGACGTGCGAATCAGCCGCCACAGCGTGCCCGTACCCACGGCCTGCAGCGGCGTGTCCAGCCGGCTCAGGTGCGAGTCCTCCTCCTGCTGCCCCGTCTGGATCGGCAGCTCCGTGCTCGCGAACGTCGAGATGTTGTACTCGTCCGGGTTCGACAGCGCGATGTCGTGCCGCGTCCCGTCCGTCAGCTGAATCCGCAGCGTCTGACCGCCGCCCGACAGCACCGTCGCCTCGCTCGCCGTGATGATGTGCGGCGTCGCCGGCTTTGACAGGTCGGCCAGAAACACATGCTTCCACAGCGCCGTCCCGTTCGCGCCGGGAATCACATCCTGCGCATACAGCACATAGTTCTTGAAGTCCTCATAGAACACACGCGGCTGCACCTCCACCGTCGCCTGCGACGTCTTCGCCTGCGCCTCGTAGTTCAGCAGCGCCTGCGCCGCGCGCGGTGCCACATACACCGAGTTTGCCAGCCCCAGGATCCACGA
>JAJZFE010000450.1 GCA_021798655.1 Acidobacteriota bacterium
ATCGAATAAGAACAAGCAGAACCTGCAATACACCTTGGCTACGGAAGATGATTTGTTTCCGATTCCGGCTCGGGAGCTGCTCTGGAAAGGGGACATTGTTCCCTTCTGGATGGACCGGAAAGCGGAGTTGGACGGGTGGACCGGCATCGAACGAGGGTTGCCGACGGAGGTGAACTCCGCGAAGCTGGCGGCACTGCTTCGGGAGGAGTTCTTCTATGGAGAGCCCGTGTGGCGCTACTTTGTGCAGCCTGCTTTGCTGCTCGTCGCTGCACTGCTTTTATGGTTGCTGATCCGATCGTGGCGGAGCGCGCGCCGAGAGCGGTATCTGTGGGGAAGGCCGGTTCCGCTGTGGCGAGAGGCGGGGCAGAATGTGCTCAGCTTGGGCGCTGGCATCAGGAAGAATGTCCAGGCGCGGCGGGCACTACGAGCCTCGGACACGAAGCCTTTGAAGGAAATTCATCACTTAGCGAAGCCAGCAACGACTCTACAGGGGGCGTCGGTATCGACCGCACCGATTGCACTGCCGTCTCCTCAGACTCCCGCTGCCAAGAGCAACGGGTTTGTGTGGGATGCGAGCAAAGGGATTGAGTGAGGCGACGACAGGAGCAGCGCGCAGATGCTGACGATCTCCAAACCGCTGTCGGCAAGCCAGGTGCGGACGTACCATGAGCGGGAGTTTGCGTCGGAGCGGCAGAACTATTGGAGCCGCGACCAGCAGGGGCATAGTGAGTGGCAAGGCAAGCTCGCTGAGCGGTGGGGCTTGGAAGGTGCGGTTGGCAATGAACACTTTGCGCGTTTGACCGAAGGCCGGCATCCGCACACGGAGGCGCAGCTCGTTCGCCATCAGGTTTCCAAGACGTATGAGGGCAAGTTCGGCAAGGAGGTGACGAGCGTGGAGCATCGCGCCGGTTGGGATGCTACGTTTTCCGCGCCGAAGTCAGTTTCTCTCACTGCCCTTGTGGGCGGTGATGAGCGCGTGCGAGAGGCGCATCGGGAGAGTGTGCGCGTGGCGCTCAACGAGTTGGAGCGGTACACGCAGGCGCGGATCGGCAACGTCCATGCGCCGGAGACGACAGGCAAATTTATTGCAGCTACCTTTGAGCATGACACGGCGCGTCCCGTGGATGGCTACGCCGCGCCGCAGCTCCATACCCATGCTGTGATCTTCAACGTCACTGAGCGCGACAACGGACAGACGCGCGCCTTGCAGCCGCAGGAGCTATTCGCTTCGCAACGCTATGCGACCAGCGTGTACCGTTCCGATCTGGCGATGCGGTTGCAGGGTTTGGGCTACGAGCTGGAGCGCGGCAAGTATGGACAGCCAGAGATCAAGGGCTATACGAAAGAGTATCTGGAGGCCAGCAGCCCACGCCGGGAGCAGATCAAAGATCATCTGCGCGAGATGGGAATTGACGGGGCAGGAGCTGCGCAGGTTGCCGCTCACAGAACGCGGGACAGTAAGGACTTGCTATCGCCGGGAGAGGTGTTGGAGCGGCACCGCCAACTGGCCGCGCAGTATGGACATCAGGCCGACCGCGTTGTGGCTGGAGCGCGGGCACATGAACAGCGCCACGTCTACGAACCTGACCGAGTCGCGCAGCAGGCCGTGACGTATGCCCGCGACCATCTCTTCGAGCGATCCGCCGTGCTGGATCGGCGCGAGCTTCTGGAAGCGGCACTCAGCCGTGGCATGGGCGAGACAACGTATGCCCACATCCATCAGGAGTTTTCGCAGCGGGCTGCGCGAGGCGAGTTCCGCACCGTCGATCATGCCGGAGCAGGACAGCAGTACACCACCGCTGCCATGCTTCGCATGGAACATGAGATCGTCGCACGAATGCAGGAAGGCAATCAGCGCGAAGCGAATGATCCGATGCTGGTGGGTTCGTATATCCGCGTTGCGACTGAGGCTCGTCACCCGGAGCTGAATGCCTCGCAGCGTCAGGTCGTCAATGATATTTTTCTTTCCCGTGAAAAGATGGTGGGATTGGACGGTGTAGCCGGTGCGGGTAAGACCACAGCGCTGGCCGTCGTCCGTGAAGGCGCGGAAGCCCAAGGGTACAAGGTCGAAGGCTTTGCGCCAACGTCTCGCGCGGCACAGAAGCTGGCCGATGCCGGCATGGAAACATCGACGCTGCAAAAGCATCTTGCGCGTGGAGAAAAGCCGGACACTGGAGAGCGCCGCCTGTACGTGCTCGATGAATCCTCGCTCGCGTCCACCAAACAGATGCACGAGTTTGTGCATCGCCTGCATCCGAATGATCGCGTGTTGTTGGTAGGCGACCGGCGCCAGCATGAGGCGGTCGAGGCCGGGCGTCCCTTTGCGCAACTTCAGGATGCGGGCATGAAGACGGTGAAGCTCGAAGAGATCGTCCGGCAGAAAGATCCGGAGCTGAAACAGGTGGTCGAACAGCTTGCGCGTGGCGAGGTGCGCGAGGCCGTGCAGGGTTTAGAGCGGCAGGGCCGCGTCCATGAGATTCGAGGCCGCGAAGAGCGCATTGCCGCGATAGCGAAAGCATATGCGAAGT
>JAJZFE010000394.1 GCA_021798655.1 Acidobacteriota bacterium
CACATCGCACTTGCGCGTCAACAGCTCGTCCTTGTCCGCCGCCTCCGCGCCAGTGAATCCGTGGATCGTGCCATGCTTGGCCTTCCACTCCAGCAGTTCGCTCACGTCGATCCCGTTCGCGTTGAACAGCGCACCGTCATACTCGCCGATGCCGATCACCTTGTAACCCTTGTCCCACAGCAGCTTGGCGCTGTTCGAGCCGACATTGCCAAAGCCCTGCACAATCACCGTCGTCTCCGCTGGCGTCATGTTCAGGTGCTTCAGCGCCTGGTCGGTCACAATGCTCACGCCGCGACCGGTCGCCTCGCGCCGTCCACGAGAGCCGCCCAGGTTCACCGGCTTGCCCGTCACCACCGCGTTCACCGTCTGCCGCATGTGCATGGAGTATGTGTCCATAATCCACGCCATTGTCTGCTCATTCGTGTTCACGTCCGGCGCTGGCACATCCTTCTCCGGCCCAATAAACTCGATCAGCTCGGCCGTATACCGCCGCGTCATTCGCTCCAGTTCGCCCTGGCTCATCTTCTTCGGGTCGCAGATCACGCCGCCCTTCGCACCGCCAAACGGGATATTCACCACCGCGCACTTCCACGTCATCCAGCTGGCCAGCGCGCGGACTTCGTCCAGGCTCACATCCGGCGCATACCGGATGCCGCCCTTGCCCGGCCCGCGGGCCACCGAGTGTTGCACGCGATATCCAGTGAACACCTCAATCCGGCCATCATCCATCAGCACCGGGATGTGCACAATGATCTCGCGCGCGGGATAGCGCAACACCTTCCAGATGCCGTCATCCAGCTTCAGCCGCCGTGCGGCCTCATCAAATCGGGTGGCCTGGGCCTCCCACGGGTTTGTCTCCTGCTCCATCGAAATGGCAGGGACCTTCACTACGCTTTGCATCGATTTTTCCTTGTCTGTCTCGGGTGTGCCCGGTGTCCCGGGAGTATCCGGGGTCGCTGTGTGCGGCCCGTGCTCCTGAACAATCTCTCGTCCAATCGTCGGGTGCGCTGCCAGAGCGGCTTTACCGGGAATCAGTGTCTCTTCGGCCATCGTCGTGTCCTCGTCTCCAGACCGCCAGCACGTTAGACGTGTCTTCGGCCCCGATTGAGTCACTCTTTCTGCCTTGCCTCTGTTCATTGGCCGTCATCGTCCAGCGGCCAAACTCAAGCATCCTAGGCTCCCTCCAATACCGCTGGCAACCCCTCCCTGGTACCTCGTTCGAGTCGCCCGGTTCCCGCGACATTTAGAATCAATTTCATGCCGGGCAGCCAGACATCTCCCTCTCTCCGCGACTTCCAGCGCCTCGCGCGCAACCACTCGCTCGTCCCGGTCACGCGCACCGTCGCCGCCGATCTCGAAACGCCCGTCTCGGCCTTCCTCCGCGTCGCCGCGCTCGAACCCGAAGCCTTCCTTCTCGAATCCGTCGAAGGCGGCGAGCACGTTGGCCGCTATACCTTCATCGGCATCCGCCCGTACAAGAAGATGACCGCACGCGACGGCATCATCACGCTGTCGCAGACCGGAAAGTCCAGGCCCCGCACCTACCCCGGCGACATCTTCGCCGAGCTCAAGAGCGCACTCTCCGGCGAAACTCCAGCCAAGCTCCCCGGCCTGCCGCCCTTCACCGCTGGCGCCGTCGGCTTCTTCTCCTACGATGTCGTCCGCAGCATCGAGCGACTGCCCAGCACCGCCGCCGACGAGCTCCACGTCCCCGATGCCCACCTCATGTTCTTCGACGAGGTCCTCGCCTTCGACCATGTCAAGAAGGCCATCCACCTCATCGTCACCACCGGCACACGCAAACGCCTGCTTGAATCGACGGTCACAAATCCGCGTGCCCCACATCTCGCCTCTGAGATGTGGGTGAGCGCAGCGAAGGCCTACGCCGACGCCAACCGTCGTCTCGACCGCCTCGAAAAACTCCTCAGCGCCGCCATCCCGCTGCCCACCCGCAAGCGCAGCGCAAAGCCGCTCGGCGCGTTCAAGCTCCACCCCCGCACCTCCGCCAGGCAGTACATGCGCGCCGTCGACAAGATCAAGGACTACGTCACCGCCGGCGACGTCTTCCAGTGCGTCCTCTCCCAGCGCTTCGACTGCACCCCCGGCGTCGACGCCTTCGACATCTATCGCTCGCTCCGCATCGTCAACCCGTCGCCCTACATGTACTTCCTCCGCTTCCCTCAAGAGGCAGGAAATAGCAAGCAGGAAGCAGGAAACAGGAAGGCTGCTTCCCACTCGCTGCTTCCTGCTTCCTCGCGCTACCGACACATCGTCGGCTCCTCGCCCGAAATGCTCGTCCGCGTCAAGACCACGACCACCGGCAGTTCCGTCGAGTACCGCCCCATCGCCGGCTCCCGCCCCCGCGGTGCCGACGAGACCGCCGACCGCGCCCACGAGGCCAGCCTCCGCGCCGACGCCAAAGAAGTCGCCGAGCACGTCATGCTCGTTGACCTGGGCCGCAACGACCTCGGCCGCGTCTCCGAGTTTGGCACCGTCCAGGTCAAGGAGTTGATGTTCGTCGAGCGCTA
>JAJZFE010000094.1 GCA_021798655.1 Acidobacteriota bacterium
GTCCACTTTTCCGCCCGCGCTGGTGGAGCGCATCAATGCGATGAAGCTGCCCGAGATCACGGCGGAGTTCGTCCACGTTGGCGGCGTCAGGATGGCCGTGCCGTGCCCCTATGCGGTCATCGTCGATCGCATCTCGCACGACGTTCCGTTCTACCGCTCGTATCTCAAGAATGCGGTGCTCACGGGCACGCAGGTCATCAACAACCCGTTCTGGTGGTCGGCGGACGACAAGTTCTTCAACTACGCGCTTGCCGCCAAGCTCGGCGTCGCTGTTCCGCGCACCGTGCTGCTGCCGCACAAGCAGTACCCTCGCGACATCACTGCAGGCTCGCTGCGTAACCTGGAGTTTCCGCTCGACTGGAACGATATCTTCGACTACGTGAAGTTCCCCGCGTTCCTGAAGCCGCACGACGGCGGCGGCTGGCGCGATGTCTACCACGTGCATGACCCGGCGGAACTCTTCGCGGCCTATGACCAGACGCGCGACCTCTGCATGACGCTGCAGGCGGCGGTGAACTTCAAGGAGTACTTCCGCTGCTACGTCGTCGGCCAGCAGGACGTGCACATCATGGCCTACGACCCGCGCCGTCCGCACGCGGAGCGCTATGTGCTCGAACCGCAGGCATATCCGGACGGCCTGCTCGAACGCGTGGAGAAGGACGCGCTCACGCTCTGCCGTGCGCTGGGCTACGACCTCAACACCGTCGAGTTCGCAGTGGAGGACGGCATTCCGTATGCCATTGACTTCATGAACCCCGCACCCGACGCGGACGTTGCATCCGTAGGGCAGGCGAACTTCGACTGGATCGTCGAAAAGGTCGCGCACCTCGCCGTTCAGAAGGCTATGAATCCCCAGCCCATCGACCTTCGCTGGTCGAAGTTTCTGGGCAATTGATGGCCGATATGGACAAGGAGATATGGGTAGGCCTGGCCGAGTTGTCTTCGTCTCCTGCGGAGGGCGCGCGCTCTCGATCGCGTGGCAAGGGCGCCTTCACCTGGTGGGCCTGTTGGGCGACCGATGTATCGTCGTTTGAGGCGCGGGTGAGCGATGCCAGTCAGGAGTGCGGCTTGTTCGTCACGGGATTTGAACACGTGATGACGTATCAGGAAGCGGACAGCGCGGGCCTCATTGGCGATGAATTGGCAGCGATGGCCGAACATGCTTTACAGGACGAAGACTTCTGCATTTCAGGCGCGCAGCACCAGCACAGCGGCGATCACTGAGGAAGGGCAGCCATGCGACCCACATTTACGATCGGCATTGAAGAGGAGTACCAGACCATTGACCCGGAGACGCGCGATCTGCGTTCGCACATTGCGACGGAGATGCTCGCCAAAGGCCAGCTACGGCTGGAGGAGCGGGTCAAGGCGGAGATGCACCAGTCGGTCATCGAGGTAGGCACACGCGTCTGCCACACCATCGAAGAGGCGCGCGAGGATATCTACGACCTGCGACGCAACATGGTCCGCCTGGCCGAAGAGCACAACCTGGTGCTCGTCGCCGGAGCTACACATCCGTTTGCGGACTGGCGCGCGCAGGAGATTTATCCCGACCCGCGCTACGCCAAGGTGGTTGAAGATCTGCAGCTGGTGGCACGCTCCAACCTCATCTTCGGCCTGCATGTTCATGTGGGCATCGAAGATCGCGAGGCGGCGATCCGCGTGATGAACTCGCTGCGCTACTTTCTGCCGCACATCCTCGCGCTCAGCACCAACTCGCCTTTCTGGCTGGGCATGGAGACGGGTTACAAGAGCTATCGCGCGAAGGTGTTCGAGAACTTTCCCCGCACCAACCTGCCGGACTTCTTCGCCAGCTACTCGGAGTTTGAGAGCTACGTGAACCTGCTCATCAAGACCAACTGCATCGACAACGCGAAGAAGATCTGGTGGGACGTGCGGCCGCATCCGTTCTTCAACACGGTGGAGGTCCGCATCTGCGACATTCCGTTGCGCGCCGAGGAGACCATCGCCATCGCTGCGCTGATCCAGGCGACGGCCTGCAAGCTGTGGAAGCTGCACGCCGACAACCTCGACTTTCGCCAGTACTCGCGCGCCCTGCTGATGGAGAACAAGTTTCGCGCTGTGCGCTACGGACTCGACGGCAAGCTGATCGACTTCGGCAAACAGCAGGAGGTCAACGAACGCGACCTCATCCTGGAGTATCTGCGCTTTGTCGATGCCGAGGTCGATGAGCTTGGATCGCGCGCGGCCATCAACTATATCCACACCATGCTGCACAACGGCTCCGGCGCCGATCGTCAGCTGCGCGCGTTCCACGCCTCCAGGGCTGAGGATCACGCCGGCAAACTCCGCGACGTGGTGGACTACATGGCGGCCGAGACCAAAGCCGGCCTGTAAACGCAGTACGTGTACGAGTAGCGAATTGAGGACAAGACCGAGTGAGCGACGTTGATTCGAAGACGACAGACCTTGGCCGCGTGGCCTACCCGGATGCGTTTCGCGAGGGTGCCCGCAACGCTGTGGTCACCTGCCTGCGCATCCAGCCCGATGAAAAAGTCACGCTGA
>JAJZFE010000351.1 GCA_021798655.1 Acidobacteriota bacterium
CCGTAGCCGCTGTCGCCCAGCAGCCCAGGCCCGTTGCACGCGCGAAGGCCGCTCCCACGGTCGACGCAGCGCGCACGACTTCCCTGCCCGTCACGCGCGTGAGTCTCTACAAGAACGGCGTCGGCTTCTTCGAGCACACCGGGCACATCACCGGCAATGCGTCCGTGACGATCGACTTTACCAGTGGTCAGTTGAACGACGTGCTGCAGTCGCTGACGGCCGTGGACCTGAACGGCGGGCGCATCGCAGGAGCGGACTACAACTCGACAACGCCGCTCGACCAGCAGCTGAAGAATCTGCCCATCGCGCTTGGTGCAGACCCCACGGCGCTTGATTTTTACAGTGCAATTCGCGGCGCTCGCGTGGAGGTGACCGGTGCAGGCGCTGCAATCACTGGCCGGCTGCTTTCGGTCGAAGAGCGCGCTCTGCCCGGCAAGCCTGGCGATACCGACAACACCCAGCCGACCCCGCCACAGGCTACGCGCGAGTTCCTGACGGTGGTCTCCGATGCGGGCGACACGCGCACCATCGAAGTCACGTCCGCAACGAGTGTGCATCTGCTGGACAGTGCGCTGCACACGGATGTGACGCGCTATCTGCAGCTGATCGACGCGAACCGCAGCCAGGGCCTGCGCCATCTGACGCTGCAAGACAACGGTTCCGGCACGCGCGAGCTACGGCTCAGCTACATCTCCGAGGTGCCGGTGTGGAAGTCCACGTACCGCATCCTGTTTACGGACGCGGCGAAGAGCGCGTCCACACAGAGCGCGACACTGCAGGGCTGGTCCGTAGTGGACAACACGACCGGCGCGGACTGGATCAACGTGCAGCTCTCGCTGATCGCGGGCGCGCCGCAGAGCTTCATCCAGCCGCTGTCGCAGCCCATCTACTCGCGCCGGCCCGAGGTACCCATCGCGCAGGAGGCGCAGCTGACGCCGCAGACGTTCGACAGCGAAATCGACAGCGCGCTCAGCTCACCGACGAAGATGCCGAAAGAAGTGATGATGCTCAATGACACTGTCGCACCGCAGCCCACCATGGCAATGAAGTCGCGTGTTGCAGGTGTCGCCGGCCAGCACGGTGGGGTCTTCGGTGGCATGGGTTTGGGTGCTGGCAACGCACCGCCACCGCCGCCGACATTGACGTACGAAGACATCGCTGCGGACTCACTGGCTCCGGCAGCCACGACCACCGGCTTCGACGACTACTTCGCCTACAACCTGTCCGAGCCAGTCACGATCCTGAAGAACCAGTCCGCGCTGGTGCCGATTCTGCAGGCGAAGGTGACGGCCGACCGCGTCACGCTCGTCACCTCCGACGGCAACGAGACGACGCAGCCACTGCGCGCGCTGTGGCTGACGAATACGACGGGAATGACGCTCGACCGCGGCAGCTTCTCCATCGTGGAGAGCGGCAACTTCGGCGGCGAGGGGCTGCTGGACCCGATCCATCCCGGCGAAAAACGGCTGCTCTCCTACGCTGCGGACCAGGCCGTCCACGTCTCCACGGAGGGCGGCGCGGCGACCAGCCATGTGACCTACCTGCGCGGCAGCAAGGGCGTGCTGGAGGTGCATCACGCGGACCTGCGCGAGATCACCTACGACATCCACAACGCCGCGCCGGACGCGCGCACCGTCGTGCTGGAGCATCCGCTGGAGAAGGGCCTGAAGCTGGACAGCAACACGCCCGCTCCGACCGAGACAACGGCGAGCGTGTACCGCTTCCGCGTGGAGGTTGCGCCGGGCGCGACGCAGACGCTGCACGTGGGCGGTGAGCGCGACGGGTACACGACCTACTTGCTGACGAACGTGAACGATCCGCAGTTTGACCTGATTCTGAAGTCGACGAACGGCAACCCGCAATTGGTCGCGGCGCTGCAGCCGATCCTTGATGCACGCAAGACGGTGGCGACCGCGCAGAGTGCGGTGAATGAGACGAACCAGCGGCTGGCCAGCCTGCGCTCGGACGAGGACCGTCAGCGCGCAAATATCACCGCGCTGGCCACGGCGGACAAGGCGTCGCGCGACCGGTTCGTCCATGACCTGAACACCACTGAAGACGCGCTCACCGCGGCGCAGAAGGACCTGGCAACGCGAACGGCGGCGCTGGACGCGGCGCGCAACGATCTGGCGGCGCGAATCGATGCCTTCCAGATCGACACGCATTGAACCTCTCCGGCCCTTTACGGGAATCCCTCAAACGGGGTAGACCGGTGAGCAACAAGATACATCCGACCGGCACGTTGCATCGTTATGCTGGTAGACACCCCGCCTCTCCCAGGCGCGGAGAAAGCAGACGGCAGCCTTTGCGGGCTGCCGTCTTGCTGTTGCAGGTGCAGGAGTGGACTATGCCTGCGGCTTGGGCGTGAACAGCACGAACTTCGCTGACTCAGCGGCCCAGTCTGCGAGCAACCGCCTGGCGAGCACGCTTTCGGCGAGAGCGACGTGCTCTTCGAGCAGCGCCTTCAGTGCGGCCTGCTGCTCTGCCGTCGTCGCGGCAAAGTTCTGCGCTTCGAGAAACT
>JAJZFE010000045.1 GCA_021798655.1 Acidobacteriota bacterium
AGTCGCACATCGGCCGCCTTTCGGTCTCGTTCTATGACGAGAACCGCACCGGCACCCTCGTCGCGCGCATCATGTCCGACGTCGAAGGCATCCGCAACATCGTCGGCACGGGCGTGGTGGACTTCGTCGGCGGCATCCTCACGGCGATCTACGCGTTCATCTACCTCATGCACACCAGCGTCAGCATGACCATGCTGACCTTTGCGTTCCTCATGGTCTTTGCGCTCATCATGCAGCGCGCCTTCAAGGTCATCCGCCCCATCTTCCGCGAGCGCTCCAAGATCAACGCCGAAGTCACCGGCCGCCTCACTGAATCGCTGGGCGGCGTCCGCGTCGTCAAGGGCTACCACGCCGAAGAGAGCGAGGCGCGGGTCTTCGCCGCCGGTGTCGATCGCCTGCTGCAGAACGTCATCAGCTCGCTCACCGCGCAGTCGCTGATGGGTCTCGCCGGCACCGTCGTGCTCGGCGTCGTCAGCGCGATGATCATGTACCTCGGCGCGCACCAGGGCGCAGCCGGCCACCTCACCGCCGGCCAGTTCATGAGCTACGTCATGTTCATCGGCTTTATGACTGCGCCGGTCATGCAGTTGGTCAACGTCGGCACGCAGCTGACTGAAGCCGTCGCCGGCCTCGACCGCACCCGCGAGATTCTCGCCGAGTTGCAGGAAGACGCAGGCCCCGACCGCAAGCTCCCCCTCGGCACACTCGACGGCGACGTGCAGTTCATCGACGTCAACTTCCACTACGTCGAAGACAAGCCCGTCCTCCGCGACATCAGCTTCGAGGCCAAACCGGGCACCGTTACTGCGCTGGTCGGCTCCAGCGGCTCGGGCAAGTCCACCATCATCAGCCTCATCTGCGGCTTCCACACCGTGCAGTCCGGTGCCGTGCTCATCGACGGCCATGACATCGCCTCGGTCAAGCTCGCCAGCTACCGCAGCCAGCTCGGTGTCGTGCTGCAGGAGACCTTCCTCTTCGACGGCGACATCCGCGAAAACATCCTCTTCTCCAACCCGCAGGCCACCGAAGAGCAGTTCCTCAACGCCTGCCGCATCGCACGCGTGGACGAGTTCGCCGACCGCTTCCCCGAGGGCTACAAGACCATCGTCGGCGAACGCGGCGTCAAGCTCTCCGGCGGCCAGCGCCAGCGCCTCTCCATCGCCCGCGCAATCCTCGCAGACCCGCGCATCCTCATCCTCGACGAGGCCACCAGCTCACTCGACTCCGAGTCCGAAGCCATGATCCAGGCCGGCCTCAACTTCCTCATGCAGGGCCGCACAACGTTCGTCATCGCGCACCGCCTCTCCACCATCCGCAAGGCTGACCAGATCCTCGTCGTCGAAGTCGGCGAGATCGTCGAGCGCGGCACCCACGAAGAACTGTACAAACTCGGCGGCCGCTACTTTGACCTCTACACCCGCCAGCACGGCCTCGAAACCAACCTCTTCCTCGCCCCCGGCGAAGGTGACGTCGTCGAGGACGTAGCCAGTCAGTAGAGGATTCGCTACAATCAGCGGTATGAACCTCGTCATCGACAACACTGAATTCGAAGTTGCCTTGAAGGAACTCGCTGCCGAAACTGGCGAGTCACAGGAGCTGTCGATCCAAGTTGCCGTGAAGGAACGGCTTGACCGTGTCACGCACCGCAAGGCGCGTGAGCTTCTCGACCGGATTCGTGTCATTCAGGAACGAGTCGCCGCCATGCCGGAGCTTGACCCGCGGCCAGCCGACGAGATCATCGGCTACAACGAACATGGACATTTCGACTGATGGTGATCGACACTTCAGTCCTTGTGGCCATCGTTCTCAAAGAGTCGGGGTACAAAGAGCTGGTGTTCAAGATGGCGGAGGCGGAAGATCGTCATCTGTCCGCAGCGAGCTACCTTGAGGCATCCATCGTTCTTCTCCGGCGACGAGGTCTCGGCGTCGAACTCGAGTTGGATCGTCTCATCTATGAGTGCGAGATTGTGATCGTTCCCGTGACCGCCAGTCACGTACGAATCGCCCGTAGAGCCTATCTCGACTATGGCAAGGGTCAGCATCGCGCCAAGCTGAACTTCGGTGACTGCTTCTCCTATGCTCTGGCAAAGTCCAAAGCTCATTCTTTGCTCTTCAAGGGCGATGACTTCGCGCAGACCGACATTACCCCTGCTTAGACTTCCACTCCCAGCTCCCGCAGCAGAAACGCATCGTCGAACGCGATCTCCTTCAGGTAGTCGTACCGCCCGCTCGCGCCGCCGTGTCCGGCATCCATGTTGATGTGCAGCAGCAGCGGCGTGTCGTTCGTCTTCAGCGTCCGCAGCTTCGCCACATACTTCGCCGGCTCCCAGTACATCACCTGCGAATCGTTCAGGCTCGTCTTCACCAGCATCGCCGGATACGCTCCCCGCCGCAGATTTTCATACGGGCTGTACGAGAGCATGTACGCAAACGCCGCAGCCTCATTCGGGTTGCCCCACTCCTCATACTCGGCCACCGTCAGCGGCAGGCTCGCGTCCAGCATGGTGTTCATCACGTC
>JAJZFE010000051.1 GCA_021798655.1 Acidobacteriota bacterium
CAGTGCTGGCACAGGGCTATGCGGCACTCTCGGCGTGGACCAATCTGCTGGAAAACTGGCTGCGACTGAATCACTGGATTCCAGAACGAACCGCTGGTGAGACACGATAATCTTCTGATTTGGAGAAGTCGATTGCAACAAAGTTTCGCCCGCAAGATATCTCGCACTCGTCACCGCTCCTCCTGGTGCGCAGCCGTTCTGCTGTTCGCAGCGCTGCCGATGTCTGCCACCGTTATCGGCACCAATCCTCCGGCGCGGTCGGTCTCAAGAGCGACCATCGAGCAGCTGCCTGCACGCGAGCGTAGCATGTGGCTCGCGTATCTGGATCGATCCATGCACAAGCGCCAGGCCGACAAGGATTACTTCGCCGCAGAACTGAAACGCAGCGGGCTTGCCGTTCCGCTGGAGCCTCCGCACGGCAATTCCGCGCGCAGTATTCCCCTTGATCGCGAGCCTTCGTGGTACGCGGGCGCTGAAGCCCAGCACATCGCGGCTGTAATTGTTTCGTTCCAGACGCCCGCAGGCGGATGGGGCAAGAACATGGACATGACAGGAGGCGTACGCCAACCAGGTGAGAAATTTGCACCCAACAACCTCTCGCACTTTCTAGCGCCCGTTGATTTCGACACTCCGCGCGAGCCAGACTGGAATTACGTCGGTACCATCGACAACGATGGCACTACGACAGAATTGCAATATCTGGCCAAGGTCATCACGGCAGTGGGGCCGCAACGGAGCGAGTCGTACCGCGCAGCCTTTCTGCGTGGCATTCAATATCTGCTTGACGCCCAGTTCCCGAACGGCGGCTGGCCGCAGGTATGGCCCCTCGAAGGCGGTTATCACGATGCCATCACCTACAACGACGATGCAATGATCGAGACTATGGAATTGCTGCGCGACACAGCCAAAGGTCAAAAAGATTTCGTATTCGTTGCGCAGCAGATTCGCGATCGCGCAGCACTCAGCTTTGCGCGCGGCATTCAGTGCATCCTGGCCACGCAAATTCGCTCGCACGGGGTTCTGACCGTCTGGCCGCAGCAGGCTGACCCGCTCACCCTCCAACCGGAATCCGGCAGAAACTTTGAGCCACCGGCGGAGAGCGCCAGCGAGAGCGCAGACGTTTTACGCCTGCTGATGAACGATCTTCCTCATCCCGATAAAGCAGAGCGGCAGTCTATCCGCGTGGCTGCAGCATGGTTCAGGAAGACCGCCATCTTCGGAGAGCTATGGCAACACATGCCGAACGGGCGCGAATTAGTGCCTGCTCCCGGCGCCGGCCCCATCTGGGCGCGCTACTACCAGATCGGCACAGACCGCCCCATCTTCGTCGACCGCGACAAGACGATCCACGACACTGTCGCGGACCTGTCCCTCGAGCGGCGCAATGGCTACGCCTGGTACAGCGCCAGCGAGCAGAAAGCCCTCGACCTCTTCGCCCAATGGAACCAGGAGCATCCCCCGTCCCGATGAATACACGTCTGCGATACCTGGCCGTACTGCTCCTCTGCGGCTTATGCTGCGGAGCTACCAACTTTGCGCTTGCACAGCAGGCAAACTGTGCCGCGAACGAGTTCTGCAACGAGGGCCCTGCGCTTTCGACCATCCCCGCAGACCCGCGATCGCTCATGCTGCAATTCTCGAACGCGACCATAGAGCGCTGGCCCAGTGGACGGTTCGTCGCTCCCGGCTCTCCCTGGAGATGGAACTACGAATTAGGTGTGTTGCTGGACGGAATAGATGCAGTGTGGGAAGACACTGGCAATCCCAAGGATTACAGCTACATTCGCGACTCTATCGATCCATTCCTCGGACCTGACGGAACCCTTGTGACGTACAAGGCGGCAGAAAATCAGTTGGATAACATTCTTCTCGGGCGCCAACTCCTGCTCCTGTATCGCACCACGCACGATCCTCGTTATGCCGAGGCCGCCGCAGTGTTGTATCGCCAGATCATGCACCAACCACGCACGCCCTCAGGGGGCTTCTGGCATAAGCAAAGTTACCCCAACCAGATGTGGCTCGACGGCCTGTACATGGCGGAGCCGTTCTACGCCGAATACGCTTCGCTGTTCCACCATCCAGAGGCGTTTCGCGATATCACTCACCAGTTCGCGCTCATGCAGCAACACGCGCTCGATCCGGCAACCGGCCTTCTCTATCACGGGTGGGACGAGTCGAAGCAGCAACGCTGGGCCAATCCGCAGACCGGTACATCATCGCAAATCTGGGCCCGAGCCATGGGATGGTATCTGATGGCGCTTGTGGACACGCTCCCCTACTATCCTCCGCACGATCCAGGCAGAAAGACGTTGCTCACGATCCTGCGTAGCGAGGCATCTGCAGTTGTTCGTTATCAGGATGCAGACCACGGACTGTGGTTTCAGGTGATGGACAAAGCCGCTGCCCCGGGCAATTATCCGGAGTCCTCTGCCAGTTGCATGTTCGTTTACGCGCTCGCAAAAGGAGTGCGGCTCGGTTATCTTCCGCACGCCTATTTGGCCGCGAGCCAGCGTGGCTACCGCAGTATTGTGAGCCGCTTCGTGCAGCACGGTCCCGG
>JAJZFE010000260.1 GCA_021798655.1 Acidobacteriota bacterium
AGTTTCGATTCGATGAACAGACCGGCAACACGACCGGCAAAGTTTCTGTCTCTCATGGCCGGACCTCAATCCTGCGACCTGCGTTCGATAGATCACCGGGTGACAGGATACGATCTCCGGCGCGGAGACCGGTGAGGACGGCGATCGATGGTCCTGCTACATCGCCCAGCGTAACGTAGCGCACCGAAGCGATCTGATTCGCGCCGACAACAAGCACCGCATCCAGTCCTCCCTGGTGCACGATCGCCACCGATGGCACGAGAACAGACGTAGCGTTTTGCTGCGTCGAAAGCGCTAGCTGCACAACGGTGCCTGCCTTCCACACACTCGAAGCGGGCAAGGATGCCTTGATGAGAAAGGAGTGTGCACTGGCGTCGCCTGCAGGCGCAATGGTCGCGATAGTCGCCGTGGCCGAAGCCCCGAGCCCATCGCCCACAGAGAGTTGCGACCCAACGTGTATACCGCTGAGGAGTGTGTCCGGAACCGAGAACTCAACGTCATAGGACCCGCTCGACTGCAGATGAAGAAGTGGGACACCCGGCGCTGCCATGGCTCCCGGATCGACTGTACGGCTTACGACAACACCGTCGAAAGGCGCGTACAGCACGGCATCTGAGGCGTTCGCTCTTTGGACAGCAACCGCTGCGCGCGCCGCCGATACCAGCGCAGCTGCACTCTGCTGCTGCGCGAGCGCCGCCGCGCTCTGCGCCTTTACCTGGTCGAGCTCGTGCGCAGTAACGGAGTGCCTCTCTCGAAGTTGTGCGTAGCGGTTGAGCGTATCTGCCGCGAGGTTAGCCTGCGCTGCGGCTGCAGCTTCCTGCTTCTCCGCGCTCCCGAGCGATGCGCCTGCCTGCGTCACACCAGCATCCAGAGCCGCTGCGCGCAGGCGCACCAGGACTTCACCCTTGCGAACGTGATCGCCCTCCCGCTTTGTAACGACAGCGACGGGAGCGAAAATCTGTGCCGACAGGTCCGCTTCCAGATGCGGCTTGACCACACCTGTGATGCTGACTGTTTGCCTGCCATCCTGAACCCGAACGAGATACGTCGAGGCTTGGACCGCTTCATCCGTCGGAGCTGTAGTGACAGGCCCGTGGCAGCCCACAAGTAGCAGTAGTGAAAACGGAACGAGCGTGTAACGAAGCGTCATGGTTTGCCTGCCTTCTGGGTGTTCAAACTTCCTTCCGCCAACGCAAGCTCTGCCTTGACGATGTCTAGCTGGTAGAACGTGCGGATGCGCTGAAATTCAGCACTGGAGAGATCCGCCTCTGCGTTGAGCACATCGGAGACCGGAGCGAGTCCGCCTGCATAGCGGTCTCGCTCCGTGCTCAGCGCCTCCTGCTGAACGCCGATAGCCGCCTCTGCTGTGGTCAGGTGCCGCTGAAGATCATCTAGTTGAACTTGCAGAGAACCGATATTCTTTCGCGCGTCGAGCAAAGCAGAACGCTGCTGAGCCTCAAGAGCGTGGAGGTGGGCCGTTGCCTGCTCCTCATGCGACTTGCGGACGCCGCCATCGAAGAGTGGAAGCTCTATCTTTGCGCCGACCGTCCAGTTGCCGCTGCCGTTTGTCGCAACGGATTGTGTGTCGCTCTCTACGTGCGCAAACGTCGAAACCAGCGGCCACATTGCGGCGTGGGCCGCCAGAGCATCCTGCCGTGCTGCCTGCTGTTGCTGTCGCAGCGCCTGCAGGTCAAAACGCTCCGAAAGATCAGAAGCAGGTGAAACAGGAGCTTGCGTCTCCGGGCGCGAGAGCGATTGCGCGTTGTCGGCTTCGCCCATGGCATCGAAGAGGTCGCGACGGGCCATAGCCGCGTTGGCCTTCGCGGTTGCAATGTCATCGTTGGCCTGCTGCAGGGCAAGTGCGGCGCGCGCACCGTCCGATTCAAGCGCAAGCCCTGAGCGGACCCGGTCTTGCAGATCGCCGCTGATCTCGAGCGCTCTGGCTGCAGCATGGTCAGCAACGGTGATCTGATCCTGCGCGAGCAGCACGCGATAGTAGAGCGCGGTAACGGCTACGTCGATGCTCTGTGCCGCGTACTGCTCGTTCAGACTGGACGCGCGCAAGGAAGCCGCAGCGGAAGCCACTCGGTGTCGAGCGGCTCCGGCGTCGAACGCCGTCCAGTTCGCGCTCGCGGAAGCGCTGAAGTTGCTGATCGCCGCTGGATGATTCAGCGAGTCGATGGCAAGGTCTGCGCTGGAGAAGCGTGCCTGCCTCAGCTTGCTTCCGAAGGCGAACACGGGGTCGTTCGAATCGACGATGTCCTCCGCGACGCTGAGTGTCGGATACCTTGCGCTGCGCGCGCTATCAAGTGAACTGCGAGCAAACTCACGGTTTGCCTGCGCCTCGTCGAGTTGCGGATGGTGCTTTTCGGCCGCTGCAACCGCCTGCGCCAACGTCAGGGTAGACGCAGCCTGGCCTTGCCCTGGCGCTGTACTTCCGAACGCCAGGCTAGAGACTACGAAGAAGGTACGAACCAGCTTGTGAAGAGTGTTCATACTTATGCCTCATTCACACT
>JAJZFE010000397.1 GCA_021798655.1 Acidobacteriota bacterium
GGATGATGTCGACCTGCGCATGAGCGATGCCGTGTACGGTCTCACGCAGCGGCTGCAGGTCATGCGGCAGCTCCCATCGGTAGAGCGGCACCTTCAACACGCTCGCAGTTCGCAGACTGAGTGCAGCAAGCAGCTCAGGATTGGACGCGCCATACTCCTGCACGGCGACGTGAAACGTGCCGAGTTCGTCGCCGAAGGTGCGTTCCATCACCTCGATGACCTCGCGCCAGGTGCTGGGTTCCTGCGCGGAGGCGGTCGACTTGATGCCAAACTCGCGCAGCGCGGCTTCGGGCTTGGTGCCGCGGGTGATGATGCGTGTCTTTTGCAGCGCACCGAGGAAAGCTTCGCGATCGCCGATGGCGGTGACGATGTCGACCATGGCGCGCACGCCAACGCCGGTGAAGAGAATCACTACGTCGATCTCGCCGGCAATCAGCTTGCGAGAGAACTCGAGCGCAGGCGTATTGGAGTCGAGCTTAACTTCGCGCATGGCAGACACCACAAACGGTTCGCCACCATACGTGCGGATCAGCTTCTCGACTTCTTTCGCTCGACGGGACTCGAGTGAAAGCACCCGGAGCCCTTCGAAGCTTGCATGCGCCATCAGATTTCCTCGTGCCCCGGTGCTGGATGGGAACGTGTTCCGGCAGCAGCGTTGGTGCCGTGGACAGAGGTTCGCGTGGAGAAATCCCAGCTATGGTTCAGGGGTCCGCTCCCTACAGTCTAACCGGAAATAGGCTCTGTCTGCATACGGCAGCGGCGGGCTATGCAGCCACAGAGCTGGCGCGCGCGATCAGAACAGAGGCGTACGCGGCACCGAAGCCGTTGTCGATATTGACCACGGTCACGTTCGGACTGCACGAGTTGAGCATGCCCAGCAGCGCGGTCACGCCGGCGAAGGACGCGCCGTAACCTACGGAAGTGGGTACCGCGATCACAGGTACGCCAACGAGTCCACCGACGACCGAGGGCAGCGCGCCTTCCATGCCCGCGCACACGATGACGACATCGGCTGCGGCCAGTTGGTCGCGGACGGCCAGCAGGCGATGGAGCCCGGCGACGCCGACGTCGTAGAGGCGCGTGACGGCGACGCCGAAGGTCTCCGCGGTGATTGCCGCTTCTTCCGCGACGGGCAGGTCGCTGGTGCCGGCGCAGACGACGGCGATGTGTCCGCGTGTGGTGGTGGATGTCTGCTGAAGCGAGATGGTGCGCGCAGTCGTGCTGTAACTCGCCGCCGGGAAGTGCCGCAGGACAAACTCGGCGGTCGCTGCGTCGGCGCGGGTGGCCAGCACATTGACGCCATCGGCTGCGAGGCTGGTGACGATGTCGAGTACCTGTTGCGGGGTCTTGCCGGCGGCGTAGATGACCTCGGGCAGGCCCGAGCGCAGGCTGCGGTGGTGATCGACGCGGGTGTGGCCAAGGTCCTCAAACGGCAGCGCGGCAAGGCGTTCGGCGGCTGCGTCGGGCGTGAGGTTGCCGCGCTCGACGGCAGAGAGCAGTTGCAGCAGAGCGTCGCGTGTCATGCTGTCGGCTCGCGGTGGAGGTAGGTTGCGATGGCGGCCTGCTGCACCTGCTTCACCGGCACGCTGTGCTGCAGTGCAGCGGCGCGGCAGTCTTCGAACTCGGGTGCGAGGTTCGACTCGACGCCTTCGCGCAGGCCCAGCTTGATGCGAATCGCGCCGTATTGCGTGGTGACGGTCACGAGCTTGCGGTCGAGCGTGATGCGGCGGTCCTGACGGATACGAATGCCGAGGGTGCTGGTTTCAGCGAGCAGGAGCGCTTCGAACGTGGCTGCGTCTGCGGGCTTGCTGAGGATCGTCAACAGCGTTCCGGGGCGGCCCTTCTTCATCACCACGGGTGTCAGCATCACGTCGAGCGCGCCTTTGGTGAGCGCCAGCTCAGCCACGTGGGCGATGACCTGGGGCGAGAGGTCGTCGAGCGCGGTCTCCAGCACAGTGACGGCTTCGGTGGCGTCGTCGGCGTCGCCGATGCTCAGTCGCAGGACATTCGGGAAGTCATGCGGGTTGCGCGTGCCGGCGCCGTAGCCAATCGCCTCGACACGCATGGCAGGCTGCGGGCCGAAGGTCGGGTTCAGCGCGCGGAGCAGAGCTGCGCCGGTCGGCGTGACCAGCTCCTTCTGCACGTGCGCGGAGTAGGTTGGAACGCCGCGCAGCAGGTCTGCCGTTGCGGGCGCGGGTACGGGAAAGGTGCCGTGCGCGCAGACGACAGTTCCTCCGCCGACGTTGAGCGGCGAGCTGTACCACGCGCTGATGCCGAGGTGATGGATGCCTGCGCTGGCGGCGACGATGTCCACGATTGCATCGACGGCGCCGACCTCGTGGAAGTGGATGTTGTCCACGGGCACGTTGTGGATCTTCGCCTCGGAGTGGCCGAGCAGATCGAAGGCCTGCAGCGCGGTGCGCTTGACCGCGTCGGCGAGCGGCGCGGCGTTGATGAGCGTGCGAATCTGCGTGAGCGAGCGGCCGTGAGCGTGGGTGTGCGTGTGCGGCT
>JAJZFE010000322.1 GCA_021798655.1 Acidobacteriota bacterium
TAACTGTAAATGGCGTGTCAAGCTATGCGTCGCTGGGCGAGAGATTGACTCGGTGGACGCAGGCTGGTGGTTACAGGCCGGTCATCTTTTCGAGCGCCTCGGGGTAGCGGTTGCCGGCGGGTTTGATGGTGGCGGCACCGGCTTCGATCTGGGCCAGCTCCGCCGGGGTGAGGGTGATGGCGGCGGCGGCGATGTTCTCCTCCAGGCGGTGGAGCTTGGTGGTGCCGGGGATGGGGACGATCCAGGGCTTCTGGGCGAGCAGCCAGGCGAGGGCGATCTGGCCGGGCGTGGCCTCCTTCTGCCGGGCGATGGTGGCGAGCAGATCGACGAAGGCCTGGTTGGCGGCGAGAGCCTCCGGCGTGAAGCGCGGCAGCTTGCTGCGGAAGTCGGTGCTGCCGAAGGTGGTCTCGGTGTTCATCGCGCCGGTGAGGAAGCCTGTGCCGAGCGGGCTGTAGGGCACGAAGCCGATGCCCAGCTCTTCCAGCGTGGGGATGATCTCCAGCTCGGGCTTGCGCCACCACAGCGAATACTCGCTCTGCAGTGCGGCGACGGGCTGCACGGCGTGGGCGCGGCGGATGGTGGCGGCACCGGCCTCGGACATGCCGAAGTGCTTCACCTTGCCGGCAGCGATGAGGTCCTTGACCGTGCCGGCGACATCCTCGATGGGCACGTTGGGATCGACGCGGTGCTGGTAGAAGAGGTCGATGGAGTCGATGTTGAGGCGCTTGAGCGACGCGTCGCAGACCTCGCGGATGTGGTCGGGATGGCTGTTGAGCGGCATCACGCCGGGAGCGGTGTTGGGCGCGCAGTTGAAGCCGAACTTGGTGGCGATGACGACCTTGTCGCGGATGGGCGAGAGGGCCTTGCCGACCAGCTCTTCGTTCGTCCAGGGGCCATAGACCTCGGCGGTGTCGAAGAAGTTGACGCCGAGATCGACGGACTTGTGGAGGAGCGAGATCATCTCGCCTTCGTCGTGGACGGTGCCGTAGGAGAAGCTCATGCCCATGCAGCCGAGGCCGAGGGCGGAGACTTTGAGCGTGGAGTTGCCGAGTGTGCGGGTCTGCATGGTGTGGCTCCTGTGGTGCGGGTTGATGGGGTGTTTAGTCGTGGGCCCAGGTGACGGACCAGTGCTCATCCGGACGCGTGGAGCGGAGGACGAGGTGGCCGTCGGGTGTGAAGCGGTAGGCGCGGGGAAGGTCTTTGCCGACGAGGAGGCTGCCGGTGTTTGCGCCCTCGATGTGGTGCGTGAGGGTGTGGGTGGCTTCGTCCACGCGGTAGGTGCCGAAGGAGGACTCGTAGCCGTTGCGGACGTACTCGTTGGAGAGCGCGGCAGCAGCGGGCGGATACATGAGCTGCACGGAGACATGGCCGTCGGCGGTGTAGACCAACATGCCGGTGGGCTGTGCGGCGGGGTCAGCCGGTTCGATGCGGACCAGGTGCCAGGCTCCGAGGAGGCGATCGCGGTCGGTCTGCGCGTGTGCTGTGCAGGCGAGCGTGCAGAGCGCGGCGATGAGGAGGTTGCGGAGCTTCATGGCGTTGTGTCCTGAGCGGTGGGTGGCGGTACGAGATGCGGGGGTCTCTCCGCTACGCCAAACGATGAAGCTGTTTGGCTTCGGTCGAGATGACAAGCTTATGTTGAGGGTTGCTGGCTGCGTCAGTTGATGGTGGCTTCGCGGTGGGTTTCGCGCCAGTGGCTGGGTGGGACGCCCTCCCAGGTGCGGAAGGCGCGGGCGAAGGAGTTGGCGTCCTCGTAGCCGAGGAGGTAGGCGGCCTCGTTGAGTTCGAGGACGGAGTGGCTGAGGTAGTAGCGGGCCATGCGGCGGCGGGCTTCGTCGAGGATGCGCTGGAAGCTGGAGCCGGAGTCCTGCAGGCGGCGCTGCAGGGTGCGCGGGCTGAGGTGCAGGTCGCGGGCGACGTCGTCCACGTTGGGCCGGTGGCCGGTGAGGCGCTGTTGAATCGCGCCACGCACGAGTTCGAGGAAGCTGTCTTCACCTTCGGTCTGCTGCTTGAGGTCGCGGTCGAACTGTGGGGCGAGCATGTCGAGCAGTTCGGCGTTGCGGGTGACGAAGGTGAGGTCAGCGTCGGAGGTGCGGAAGACGATGGCGTTGTGCGCTGCGTTGCAGACGATTGGGCAGCCGAAGTGGCGCTCCAGCGCTTTGAGGTGCGCGCGGGGCTGCACGAGTTCGAGCCGCAGAGGCGTGATGCGCGTGCCGGTGCCGATGCGGACGATGGTGAGCATCCAGGCGAAGCAGTGCTCGATGAGCACGGGCGGCTCGGCTTCGACGGCGAGGGTCCAGCGGAACTGCAGGCTCCAGTCGTCGCCGCTGCGCTGGTGGACGATCTCTTCGGGGACGGAGAGCTTTTTGTAGCGCGCGAGGTGATCGACGGCCGCGCCGAAGGTGTCGGTCGAGAGCGCGGCGAGGCCGCTGGGGTGGAAGCGTTCGATGCGGGACTCGGTGCCGAGCTTGACGCCGATGGCGGGGTCGCCGGAGACCTCTGCGATG
>JAJZFE010000239.1 GCA_021798655.1 Acidobacteriota bacterium
TGCCACAACGCCTCCGCCGGAAACGCTTCGATGCGGCTCACCCACGGCTCAAAACTCTTCCAGCCCGTCACCTGTCGGTATGCCAGGTTGCGCGGATACACCCCACGCAGCGGCGAATCAGGAAAGCTCCACTCGCCTGCATTGAAGCAGTAGCCCTGGTCGATGAAGACCGCGCGATACCGTCGTTCGCGCGGCTTGCGCTCGAACACTGCCTGGCGGCCGTTGCAGTTACCAGTCCACTTGTCCACCGCAAGCATCCCGGCAAACTCCGCCAGGTTGCGTACCTCATCCAACTGCGACTCCGGCAGGTAATCCACGACCTGCCCCGGCATAAGGCCGCCGACAAACTGGCTGCCGAACTGCAGCCCTGCTGCACATCGCGTCCGCGATCCACGGTTCGCACTGACCGTCATGCTGGACGAGTGCTCGATGAGCCATTCGCTCACCTCCACCACATCCGTCTTCGGCACCGTCAGCCCGACAGCCTCCGCGATCCGCGTCGCGATCAGCTCGTTCGCCAGCACGCGCAGGTGCTGCGGATTGTTCTGGAACTTGACCACCCACAGGTTATTGTCGGCACCGAGCATCAACTGGCTCTGCGCGCCGCCACGCATCGGGCGAATCGCCTGCACTGCTGTCACCGCCACGCTTGTCGGCCTCCATGCCAAACCTTATCGCAACTTTGGCAGCAGCGCACGTTACACCGTTCAAAGCTGTCAGCGCCGCGGGCCCTCCAGCATAGCGGCGCGGACGGCATGGCCGATCGCCATCGCCATGACCAGGTCATCGTGCGCTCCACCTGCGGCGCCGCTTCGGCCGTTTTCATGCGCCATAAAGCTTCTGCACTCGCCCAGCAAGCGGCGACTCATGAAGCGCTCCGGTGTCTGCTCCAGCAGCGATCCCAGCCGCGCAATCATCTCCGGCTTGGAGGCTGCGGTGGTCAACCATCCCGCTTCGCTGCGGTCGCGCCACACCCGCTCATAGTGCTCGTTGGTCTGCAGGTACGCCAGCACCGCTGCACCATGATTGTTCCTCTCCACCGCGATGGTTGCGTGGTTGTACTCCCGGCCAAGTTCTCCGGCAACCCTGGCCAGATCCGCAGGGCGCAGTCGCTGCTGCAGCTCCGCACACTGCAGACCCGTCTGCATCTCCAGCACCTGCACCGCAGCGAAGTCGCCCTCCGCCCCGCCGCCGGCAGAGTCCACCGCCAACAGATACTCCTTGCCCGCGACCGGCGCGAGCCACACCTGCAACGCTCCGCCGCGACGCACGTTGACGGGTATCGGCGTCTCGTTCGCCCGACGCTCGACAGAGTCGATCGCAAAGCAGCTGGAGCCGCTGGTACGGAAGCAGCTCTCCGCATCCTCTGCAAACTCCTGTGCACGCAGAGCGCCGTAGCTTCTCTCCAGGCTGCGACGGAAGCCGATCTGCGCGGCACTCAAGCCGTGACGTGCCACGAGTCCGCACTCAGCCTGCGTCAACTGTCCCCGCGCTACAGGCACGCCGACATACGCCGGCTCCAACCACCACGGAAAGAAGTGGCGCACCAGTCGTGCGTCATCGCGTGCGTCGTCACTGGCCGCCTGCCACTCCTCATAGAACGCGCCGCTGGCCCCATTCGGCGTGCTCTCCAGGACGAGCTCGCCGTCCTTTGCCAGTGCGGCGCGAAGGCCCGCCAGCGTCTCGGCTACATTGCCCGGCCATCGGCTCACCTCGCTACAGTGCAGGTTCTGCAGCGTCAACCCGCGGCCGACACCCTCATCGCAGGCGCTCGCAATGCGGAACTCGCTGTCCAGCGCAGGAAAGACCATCTGCCCGACGTTCGCGCGGCTGCGGCGCAACGGGCCTTCGCGCAACTCCGCCGGCAACTCCTCCCACATGCGCTGCACCATGCGGAAGATCGACTCCGCAGCAACTCTGGTGTGCGCGACCTGCAGCGTCATGGTGCCCGGTGTCGTGACCGTCCGCAAGAAGAATCGCGCAGATATCCATGTCGTTATCCCCATCTGTCGGGCCTTCAAGACGATGTTCTGACGGCCGCGACGCTGTTCAAACAACTGCTGTGCCGGGTTTGCCAACAACGGCGCAATGGCTCCATCCCGGTTGCGAATCTTGAGAAGCCCGCCCACCAAAGCGCCGCTGTGCTGTGGCTGGTTTGTAAGAAGATGACCAAGTTCAATCAGCCATGCTGGTGCATCCACACTCCCTCCCTTCCGAGCCCGCATCGTCACCGACGCCATCCAACACTCCGGACGGACGCCTAGAACTGTGGCTCAAGCAGATAGCAATTGCTTGCCGTCCATGTCGTTGTCGCTGCAAAGCGGTTTGTGCAATTGCTGCTTCTACCTTCGTTGCAAGCACGCAGCCCGTGTGCGCGGGCGCGATGGCGCCAGCTGTATCGATCTCGACACTGTCGGGCCGCAGCAAGTAGGTATTGGGAATTGCCCTCCCGACGAACGACCCACTCAACCTGTGGCCACACCTTCAGGTACTGACCGCGACCGTCGATTGCGCGGCCAAACGCGAGTTGCTTCAAGCGTTGCTTGCCTCCCAGCGAGATCGCCGCTCTTGAAAGAGACACAGGGCGCAGATGCTCCAGGCTGGGATGGACAAGCCCCTTTATGAAAGCCCTGGGCGGTCCGGTCCGCAACATGCCGCCGTTGCGGAACCCGGACCTGAATGCGCGTCAGCATTTCTGCGGCGGCACTACTGTGTCATGAGACACGTAGGCCTGCGAGACGCCGAGTAGTCGACCGTGATCTCGTCGTTTGTCACGACCAACCCCCAGTCACCATCACGGTTAGGCAACCAGCCCTCCCTACCGCAACCTCGTCACAACCGGCTCCGTCTCCCAGACCGGGTTGCCGGTAGCGCCGCTGGTATTGACGACAAAAGACAGTGTGGATGCGGCCTGTGCTGCAAACGTCTCACAACCACCGTTCAAAGATACCGAGTTCAGCGCTACGCCCCCAAGCTGATAGGCAATGGCGTAACCTCCCGGCGTCACAGAATTCACAGTCATTTGCGCGACTCCTGCCGTCCCAACTCCCTGCGACATCGTATTGGCGCAAAACTGAAACGTCGCATTTGCTGGAGCGTTGCTCGTGTACAGCGAGATCGTTCCCGTCGTGCCATTCGCGCCAAGACCGGTGAACGTCCCTGCATACGCCTGGCACGGCACCGTGATCGTCGTGGCTGCAAGGCAATTCGCCTGGCTTACTGTGAGTGTTGTAGTGTTCAGCGTACCTGCGTTGATCGTGCCTGCCGTAAATGCCTGCGGCGAAAACGAGTAGCTCTGCCCGCCCAACTGCCAGGTTGCCGTGCTTGTCTGAGGCGAGTACAACAGATAATCTTCGCTGGCCGCCGCATCCAGATCAAACAGCTTGTACGTCGAGTCCCATCGGTTGCATGTGTTCATGTTGCAGTGCACTCTCGCTACCGCATTCACACCGGCATCCAGCTCGAAGTCGTTGTCCCATGGTCCCGATACCACATACGCGTCGTCGGGAACCGTATGCGTGCCGCCTGCTCCGAAGTAGTTGCTTGCTGGCGTAGCGTTTGTGATCTGCCATCCTCGCGCACCCGCACCGACCAGGCCGGCATACGTCTTGCCTGCGCTGGCATACTGCGTTGGACGCGGCACGTACTGCGTGATCAACTCCGTATCAGCGTAGGTCAACTGCTTGTAGTAGTGTGGCTCCTCCACGGTGTCACCCGCAGCCCACGCCACTGTGTTGGGACCCAGCATGAAGGTACCATCCACCTGCTGGTTCGCTGTGTTGAACACGCTGAGCACCTCCGCCATCGGATAGAGGACATAGCCGCCGGTGAGGTAACTCAATGTGCCACCGCTGCTCGTGCTATTCGTCCCACTGCTCGCATACGTGAACGTTGTGGGTCCCGTTGTCGTTACGGCGAAGCTGCCGTTGTAGCTTGAGTCCGCGACACCACTCACGGTCAACGTAAGCCCGTTCAGGTCGTTCGTTACACCGCCCGCTACTGTCACCGTCACCACATTCGCGGTGCGGGCAATCGAGGCGATGGAGAAGGTCTGGTTGAGGTACGCGCTCGTGCTGCCCGCACCACGATTGCCCAGCAGTGACATACCCGACTCCGCGTAGTACAGACTCGTAGCACTGGTCGAGCCCACCACCGGCCACAGCTGACGAATCCCCTGCCGCGTGTCGATCGTCTGTTCGATGCCGTACCCGCACAGACCGCCGACGGCTACCGTCGCCCCGGCCTCATGCGGCTTGTTCAGCGTCAGTGACAGGTGAGTCGCATCGACCACTGTGTAGTTAGCCATCTCAAAGTTCGGAGTATCCGAGTTGCCCCCGCCGCCGTCGGCAACGCAGGCCACACCAGAGTTCGCCGGCAGCGCCGCCGTGCTGGTTGCATAGCCCGCATTCGTGATGGTTGCATTGATGGGCAGCGTCACCGTTCCAGGAGCCATGTTTGCGGCTTGCGACGTTGCCGCCTGGGTCGTCGCCAGCAGCACACTCACCGGAAAGCTGGTTCCTGTGAACGTCGCCTGCCCAAACGGGAGGAACCCGCCTGGCGACCCAAACGCTCCACCCGTCAAGCTGCCCGTGCTGATCGTTTTCTGCGTATTCGTGTCGATCAGAAAGCGCCCGTCGCCCTGCGTCTGGTTAGCGGCAGTGGCCGTTAAGAACAGGCTCCTGGAACCCGGTGCGCACCCCGTCGTGCAGGTGCCCTCGAACACACGCGTGTCCTCGCTCACCTGCAGATCGAACGGATGCGTGCCCTCGTCCGCGTTGTCGCGGTAGCCGCCCGACGACAGGATGAACTGGCTACCGGCCAGACAATCGCCAACGCCAAAGCAGTTCACCGCATTGCCAGACTGAACGTGTTGTCCCTGCGTGTTGTACACACCGGTGAGCTGCAACACGCCATACGTGTTCTTGAAGTACGGCGGCGTCTCAATGTTCTGCGGATAGACGTTGGACCCTCCAGTCGGGGCAGCATTCGACAACGTCTCCGTAAAGCTCGCAATGCCCAGGGCACCTGGGTGCAGGGACTGCAGTTGCGGTGCCGAGAGTGTGGATGTCTGAGCAATGCTTGCGCTCACGTTGGCCGCCGACTGCGCAGCCTGCGGATTGAGCGTTGTGCTCACCACCGCCCCGCCACGCTGGTCGATCACCGCCGCATTCGATGGCTGGTTGACCACCTTTGCCACATCGGTGCCACTGTATGTCGGCTGCACCTTCACATCGCAACCGTTGGCACAGTCGCTGCTGGCCAGTGCATTCGCGATCCCGTTGTTGCCTCCGCCGTTCACATACTGGCTCGCATACAGCTCGCCATTCAGCTTGCTGACGTCCAGCTCTGTCCCGCTTGGCTGCGTCACCACCTGCGTCGCAGACGGCAACAGACTCACCTTGCCGTTCACGCCGCTGGCCACAGCTGTCACGTTCTCATCCACGTAGTTCTTGTCCGCAGCCTGGTTCGGACTCACCGGGTCGGCAGGCAGCACCAGGGGACCCGTCATCGTGTCGCCGGCCTTCAGCACATACGGGGACGCCGTTGTTGCCGGCGTCCCCGTTACTGCCGCTGCGATCGCATTATCGACGTAGGCCTTGGAGACCGTCTGCATCGCCACGCTGGTCGGCAGCACCTGGTTCTGAATCGCCGCCAGCTTCGCCGCGCCGCCGCCGGGAACGGTCAGCGGCACCACCCAGTACTGACGGCTGGTTGTGCCGTCGCTCAGGTGGAACGTCGCCGTGTAGTAGCTGCCGATCGGCGTAGCGCCCGCGTTTGGAGCCAGCGTAATCGACAGCGCACCGTTCGATCCGATGCTCGCCGACGTGGTCCCGGCCGGAATCGCCGCGCCCGCCGATGTCGTAAACGCCCCCCAGCTGACCAGCACCGTGCCGCTGGCCGGCGCACCACTTGCGTTGTAGACCGTGTCCTGCACGGTCGTCGTCGGCAGCGGACTCTGCGCCGCCAGCGACACGCCATATCCAGTCATCAACGCCAGCAGTACAAACACCAGCGTCACTCCTCGCTTCACTCCACTCATCGCTCCTCCAGGCTCTATGCCGTTCTGCGGACCCACGATCACTGCGACCCCTGAGTTACCTGCGGCGTTTCTCTAGTTCGCTGCGGTCGCAGCAGGGCTCGCCGCCGGCGTCAGCGCGTTCAGCAGCATCGCGTTCACGCTCTGGGCCAGCTGCACAAAGTCGGTGCCCCCGAAGTGGCCCACCGATACGCCCGTGTTGTGCGCAATCGCCAGACCAATGTTCAGGTAGCCCAGAATCGTCTGCAGTTCGTTCTTGTTCATCTCGTCTCTCCTCCGCCTTGGCGGTACTTCTGTTTACAAAACCTGTTGGCCCTGCGCAGCGACGCGGCCATTGCACGCGCCCGCCTCCACCCGCTACCATCGCCTTAGCGCATCGCGGCAATGGTTCGCCTTCGCGCACGAAAGGTACTTCATGGAATCCAGCAACAACGCCGCTGCACGACGCACCGAAGACATCGCGCTCGATCTGCTCAAGTTCGTCTCCACCCACGCCAACCTGGGCAGCAAGGCTGCTTCGGCCACCGGCTTCGGCCTGCCCACTGCCCCCAAGGCCGACGATCAGGTCGCGCAGATCTTCGACCTCTACGCACGCTGCCGCGCTGCCGTCGAATCGCCCACCCCGGCTCCAAGTAAGTAGCGATGGCCGCGCTACGCGTTGCCGTCATCGGTACGGGCGCCTTCGGGCGCAACCACCTTCGCGTCTACCGCGAACTTCAGTCCGCGCACCCCGAACTGGTGCAGCTCGTCGCTCTTGTCGATGCCGATGCACAGCGTCGCCTGGAGTTCAGTGCGCAGTACAGCATCCCCGCCTTCGCTTCGACAGACGAACTCCACGCTGCTGCACTCGGTCTCGACGCGGCCTCCATCTGCGTGCCCACCACTCAACACGCCATCACTGCGGAGGCCCTGCTGCTCGCCGGCGTCGATGTCCTCATCGAAAAGCCCTTCGCCACAACACTCGCCGAGGCCGATCACATCCTCGCGCTCGCCGCGCAACACCAGCGCATCGTCCAGATCGGCCACCTCGAGCGCTTCAACCCCGCCGTCACCGCAACGCTCGCCGCTCTCAACAAACCGATGTTCTTCGAGGCGCACCGCCTCAGCATCTTTACCCCTCGCGCGCTCGACGTCGATGTCGTGCTCGACCTCATGATCCACGACCTCGACATCGTCCTCGCGCTCACCAATTCGCCCGTCCGCGAGGTCCGCGCCGTCGGCCTGCCCATCCTCTCGCGCAAGATCGACATCGCCAACGTCCGCGTCGAGTTCGAGTCGGGCTGCGTTGCCAACTTCACCGCCAGCCGCGTCTCCACCGAACAGGTCCGCAAGCTCCGCCTGTTTCAGCCCCACCAGTACCTCTCGCTCGACTTCGCCCGACAGGAGCTACTCTCCATCGATGTGGACCCGCGCCTGGTCGCCGGACTCAACGCCGTCGCGGACAATCCCCAACTCGCCGCGCAGCTCTTCGCGCACGCCGCTGCAAGCGGCAGCGTCGACGCCTCACACCCCACCGCCGGCTTCTCCCTCACCAAGGCAGACATCCCCAAAGGCGAGCCTCTTCGCCTGGAGTTGGAAGACTTCCTCCACGCCGTGCGACACCGCACCGCGCCACGCGTCACTGGCCTCGCCGGTCGGGCCGCTCTGGCGCTCGCTCTGCAGATCAACCAGCACATCGTCGAACATACTCAGCGCGCTGGCCTCGCCTAGCAACCTGCCTGCAAACGAAAACCCCGCGCATCGGCGGGGTTTGTCGCCTCTGGGCAGGGCACTGGCTAGGGCAGTTTCCTCTCACGTGTGGTCGACAGCAGTCTTCAGGATTTGTCATTCCGCAGCGAAGCGGAGGAATCTGCATCTTGGGCGGCGACTACACCTCATGGAAGGCGCACTAGTCCATCTTCTTCAAGTCTGCGTCCGCCGGCACCTTCAGCTCAAACTGGTCCGCTTCGAACGGCTGGTTCAGTGTCAGCTTGCTCACGTCAATCTTCAACGAGTACTCATCCAGCGGCCGACGAATCGTAATCACCGTCGGAAACTGCTCCATCCCATACGACTGATACGCCTCGTACGTCGCCTCGGTCACGATCCGACCGCGCTCGTCGTAGATGTCCTGCTGGAAGGGCAGCATGTTGACCCGGCTGATGTGCACCACACGCACCGGGATCAGAATGTGGTCGCTCACCGTCTTCGAGATCGTCAACTCGTAATCCGGCTCCTCGATCGCAGCCTGGTGCTTGGTCTGCGGCTGCAGCACGCGGTTCGACTCCGTCAGCGACACATACTCGTTCTCCTTCACGCCCGGCACCAGCAGCGAATCCAGAAACACCGGCGGCCGCAAATTCTCAAGCGCGTTCTTCGAAGGATGCGTCACCGTATTCGTGCCTTGCATCCACACATCGCCGTGCCCCGAGGTCGCGTGGACCAGCGTAAACATCCGCCCATCGCTCACCATATCCAGCGCCCTGGACCCCAGCACCGGAACCATCAGCACCACCCGCAGGTCCTCAGGCTTGCGCACAAAGATGTACCCCTTGAACGAGGTGTACTCCGTGACCTTGCCTTCCTTCGCCCCGCCCACGCTCGCCGTAATCAACACCTGCAGACTCAGCGTCTTCATCGCGGCGTCCCGATCGGAGACGATCTTCTCCAGTTGTTCGACCGACGCACTCCGGTACACATCCGGTGCCTGCGTCCTTTGCACCATACGGGTCGTCGAAAAACAACCGGTCGTCCCGGCCGTCAATCCCAACAACATCAGCGACATCGCACAGCGTCTCAGCATTCAGGCAATTCCTAAGTATATCGACTCTGCGCGACCGCTGTTCGATTCATTAGAATCGCAGCGGAACCCCCAGAATCATCCGTCAGGCTTCGTATCCTCCAGCGGGAGTACTTCCAGCCAAAGTGAACCGGGTCTTCGCTCTATACCTTTCGATACAAAAAGCCGTCCTTTCACCCTGGCCGCCAAAAGGAAACGGGAGACCCCAGTGGAGTCTCCCGTATTTCCTCTACTTCTTTAGAATACCAGTCTGAGCCTAATTAATATGTTTTTATTTTTCAGCTCGTAACCGGTTTATATTCAGTTGTTTATCCGACTGCCGATGAGGCTTGCCTCTTGACAACATTTTGACCGAAGCGGCGGCCACACCCCGAACAGAGTCACCGCTCAGTGACTCAACGGGTTCAGCAGGCCGTCGTCCAGCAGCATCTGGGTAAGCCGGTCGACCGTCTGGCCGTAGCGCTGCAGCAGGTTGCTCAGGCTCATGCCCATCATCCCGGCGGCCTCTCCCTGCGTGTACTGCTGCAACACCAGCCGCTTGATGAGCTGCTGCTCGGTGTAGTTCAGCCGGCCCAGCCGCTGCTCCACGTCGTGGCAGAAGATCACAACCTCCTCAAAGCCGCGCGCCCGATAGTGCGTGACCTGCCCGCGAAACATCTCGCGGCTCAGCAGCGACGGCACCCGACCAGCCTGCATTGATAGCCGCAGATAACGCCGCAGCAACGCCTCCGTGTACTTGCGATAGAACGCCAGTTCCACCATCGGCTTGACCGCCGGCTCCGGCGTTGGCGGTACATCCGCCGCGGCCACCGCCCATACGCGATGCAGCGTCGCAGCGGCAACTGGACGCTCCATCCCGGTGCTCCTGATCAGACGCCCGGTGCTGCCCTCGCGCAACCCTTCCTCTGCTTCGATCCTGCGAACCGGCCTCTTTACCAGGTACATGCCCGTCATCTCTGCGCTCCTTACGTTCATGCTCTTGTTCATCGCGAACCTCCAACACAGACCACCGCCCGCACCGCACGGGGCTTGCGGCCCCGGCGTTTGCCAACGCGCTGTACCGGACAATCCGACATCCACGTTGCGCAACCGCGGCAGTAGCTTCCTTGGCTCACGGCGCGCAACCATAGCGCACCGCATCCTTCACAGATCTTCAACTCCACATGCAAGTCCTTCATCTTCGGTGTCTCCAGGCAGTTCTATCTGGCGAGCCTCTGTCTTTTTCAGCGGTCGAATGGGCTCGCGCAGGTTCTGTCAGGTAGCCCGGCCATGTCACAGGATCTCTGTCCCGCTCGCACACGGCTCAAACTACCCGCCTTGATTACTCTTTGAGGCCGGACCGGCTCCTGGAAAATTTGCCGGTCCCGCGACACGTTACCTCACCGGCCGAACAACCCCGGAGAAGCCTGCTGCCATCTCTCCAGAAGGCGATTCCGCCTGCAAAGTGGGCTGTTTATAGACCCCAAGCTCTCAGCTGTCAACAGCATTTTTCGCAAAACCCGAGAAGCCTCGTAAATCTCGTTTTTACAATTATTTAGGTGTATTTTAGGTATCTTTTACCTTCAATACTTCGCTGTTTGTTCGCCTACAAAAGCACATGCCCGTTTTGGTACGTTCCTCTACCCGCCCTGACACCCAAGGGATTGCGTTCCCCGACCGCGCACCACAAGCGTCCGCACAACGCGGAAGCAGCCCCAAATCGGACAAAACCCACCGTCTCAGAAGTGGGTTGAGTCTCCATCAAGAGCGAAGTTCACCGTTGGCCGTTGCGATACTCCGTTACCTGCGCGTTGTGCGCCCCGAGCGTCGTTGCAAACTGCGTACGTCCACCCTGGCCAGCCACAAAGTAGAGATAATCTGTACTGGCTGGTTGCATGGCAGCCTTCAGCGCCGCAACTCCCGGGCTACAGATGGGACCGGGCGGTAAACCCTTGTGCGCATAGGTGTTATACGCGGAGTCGGAGTGCAGCTCACTCTGGTGGATCACCCCGGTCCACGTCCCCCGCAGCAGCGACGCATAGATCACTGCCGGGTCCGTCTGCAGCGGCATGTCTGCCCGCAGACGGTTCTCAAACACGCTGGCCACCTCCGCCCGTTCGTCGTCGAAGCGCACTTCCTTCTCCACCAGCGAAGCCAGCGTCACC
>JAJZFE010000474.1 GCA_021798655.1 Acidobacteriota bacterium
CACCGTACAGGCCCAGATCCTCGAGCTGCTCAAGGACTTACAGGTTCGCCACCAACTCGCAATGCTGTTCATCTCCCACGACCTGGCCGTCGTAGCCCAAGTCGCAAACCGTGTCGCCGTAATGCAGCACGGACAAATCGTGGAACAAGGCCCTGTCCAAGCCCTGTTCCACGCACCCCAGCACCCCTACACACGCAAGCTGCTGGCCTCGGCCCCAACCATGCGGTCAGACCGCAACCAGCCTCTGGCTAACATGCTTTAGTTTGTTAGGGTTGCGCGTAGTACCCCGTTCGGGTGCGGGCAGTCAGTCCGGCTTTATCGGAGACTGTGACCGCGATACTACGGTACTGATCCGGATGATCCGCAACCGGTGGCTGAACGGTAAGAACGTAAAACGCCTCAGCATCCGACACCGCAGCACTAATCTCGTGCGCGACATCATTATTTGAGTTGATCACCTGCCCACCGGTCTGTGCCGCAAGAACCTCCAGGGCAAGGTTCCCAATCTGCATCTTGCTGGGGGCGGTGACTCCCTTGAGGAACTCCTTGTAGTAGAAAGTCCGGAAGGTCACAGAATCGGCCATACCGAGGGGATCAACACTGGAGAGCGTAATTCGAGCGCGGGTCAGGGACGTGCTCAGGTCGACCAACTCCTGGAATAGACCCTTCTCCTCTTTCGAGGTGAGTTCAACCTCCGGGCCGGAGAGCAATGGCCAGCCCGGGCTGATCCAGACAAGCAGCTTGCGTCCGGGACGGGTGGCTTCATAGGCGCTGATCTGCCGCAGGGCCTTCATGGAAACGTCGAAGCGCTCGGTGGCACCATAGAATCCCGCTGCACGACCGATGTCACGAAGGTTGACTTCAGCCTGTTCAAGGAAGGCGCTCAGCGCATTGCCATCGGTGGTGGGCGTAGGCATTATCTGGGTCCCAGTGTCGCTGAGGATAATGAGTGTGACCGGTCGGGGCAGCTTACCGTTATTCAGCTTGAGATAGCGCTGAATCTCCTGGCGTTCGTAGGCGACATTGGTGAAGCGCGTGTTGACCGTATCGATAAGCAAAACCACTTCCACGTTCTCCTTGGAGAGCTTGGGAGTGGTGGCGGCTTCAACGGCTTCGAACGATGAGATCGGGATCGGCTTCTTGTCGAGACTGACAGCGAAACTCGACTGCTGGAGACCGGTAACTGGAACGCCATTTTTTGCCGTGACAACGACATCGAGCACCAGCGGTGCGGGAGAGGCAGACTTCGCTGGACTGCTTTGTTGTGCGATGGCCCGCGCTGCGAACGGCAGCGGTACGAGGCCGAATGAAGCGAGACATACAAGTGCGAGCGTGCTGCGGTGCGAAAAACCCATAGAGAAAGACTCCTGAACTGCAAACCAGCATACTCTGGTTGTCTCCAGTGCAGGGGTGATAGCGTGGTGGCGTTGATGACATAAAAGAACCCGAGGCATCACCGGATGAGCTTTCCGTGCCGCCTCGGGCTATTCCGTGGTGGATGGTTTATGTGCTGACCAGATCGCGCTGGAATGCTGGGTAATCGGTATAACCCTCGGCGCCATGCGTGTAGAACGTGGCAGGGTTTGGGGTGTTGAGCGGTGCGTTGTTGGCAAAGCGGATTGGCAGGTCAGGGTTAGCGATGAAGAGCTTGCCGTAAGCGACTGCATCGGCGCGGCCGGAGTCCAGCAGTTGCTGCCCGGTGTG
The DNA here is from genome assembly GCA_021798655.1 of Acidobacteriota bacterium. The sequence continues at coordinate 1,705 of JAJZFE010000474.1, forward strand.
TTGATCGAGCGCTTCGTTGGCGACATAGACTCCGCCGAAGGCCTGCTTGAGGATGGGTCCGAGAGAGTCGTCTGCGACACGTTCGCGAGCGGCAATAAAAGCCAGTTTGCGCTTGCCGAGTTCGGTTGCGAGATAGGTAAATGTGGCAGGGCGGTTGGAGTCGGAGATGCCGTGGGCATCAGCACGGGGAGCGAGGTGCATGCCCACGCGATTGGCGCCAAAGACAGAGATGGCGGCATCGGCGACTTCGAGGTGGAGCCGGGCACGGTTCTCGATGGCGCCGCCGTACTCGTCGGTGCGGTGGTTGGTGCCGTCCTGCAGGAACTGGTCGAGGAGATAGCCGTTGGCTCCGTGGATTTCTACGCCGTCGAATCCGGCGAGCTGAGCATTTTGTGCTCCGCGGCGGAAGGCTTCGACGACGTCTTTGACTTCGTAGGTCTCGAGGGCGCGCGGGGTGACGAACGCTTTCTCAGGGCGGAGCAGCGAGACATGTCCGCTGGCTGCGATGGCACTAGGGGCAACGGGGAGCAGGCCGTTGAGGTAGATGGGATCAGAGATGCGGCCAACATGCCAGATCTGGGCGAAGATGCGTCCGCCGGCGTTGTGGACGGCAGCGGTGATGGGCTTCCAGGCTTCAGTCTGCTCGCGGGACCAGATGCCGGGGACTTGGGGGTAGCCTACGCCGAGAGGATCGACAGGTACGCCTTCGGAGATGATGAGGCCAGCGGAGGCGCGCTGGGCGTAATACTCGCCAATCAGGGGGGTAGGGATGTGGTTCACGGTGCCGCGCAGGCGGGTGAGTGGAGCCATGAAGACGCGGTTAGGAAGCTGGAGGTCGCCGACTTGAATTGGGTCGAGGAGGGAAAAAGGTGTGTTTGGCATAGTCAGCAGATTGGATGATGCTGGCCGAGATTTCGGTGCAGCTGTGTGAGTTCTTCGTGGTCCATCCGACGGTTGAAGACCGCTAGTGCACAGAAAGACCCACGTCGGAGAGTGCGGACGTGGGTCTACTGGGTATCGACGGCTTACTTACAGGGGGAAGGTCTTGAGCCAGGCGCGGAAGTCCGGGCCTAGTTTGTCGTGTTTGAGGGCTAGTTCCACTGTGGCGCGGAGGAAGCCTTGTTTGTCGCCGGCGTCGTGGCGCTTGCCTTCGTAGGAGTAGCCGTAGACCTTCTCGTGCTGGAGAAGCGCTTTGATGGCGTCGGTGAGTTGGAGTTCTCCGCCTGCGCCGGGGGTGATGCCTTCGATCATCTCGAAGATGCGGGGGGTGAGGATGTAGCGGCCGATGATGGCGTTCTGGCTGGGCTGGGTGCCGGGGGCGGGCTTCTCGACCATGGTCTTGACGGCGAGGAGGCGAGGGTTGTTGGCATCGGGGGTGCAGTCGAGGCAGCCGTAGGCGGAGATGGCGTCACCTTCGACGACTTCGGAGCCGAGGATGCTGGACATTTCTCCATTCGAAGCTTGGGTTTCGTTGAAGGCTTCGACCATCTGCTTCATGCAGGGGGTGGAGGCGTCGACGATGTCGTCGGGGAGCAGGACGGCGAAGGGTTCGTTGCCGACGATCTCTTTGGCCATGAGGACGGCGTGGCCTAGGCCGAGGGCTTCCGGCTGGCGGACGTAGACGATCTTTGCCAGCTTGGAGACGGAGCGGGCGATCTCGAGGAGGGCGGTCTTGTTCTTGGCGGCGAGGGAGGCTTCGAGCTCGGAGGACTTGTCGAAGTGGTCTTCCATGGTGGTCTTGCCACGGCCGGTGACGATGATGATCTCGGTGCAGCCGGCGGCTACGGCTTCTTCGACGCCGTATTGAATGAGGGGCTTGTCGACCAGGCAGAGCATCTCCTTGGGGGTCGCTTTAGTGGCGGGGAGGAAGCGGGTGCCCATGCCAGCGGCGGGGAAGACTGCTTTGCGAATTTTCATGTGAGCCATGGTGGGGAGGATCCTCTTGAATCAAATGTGGTTCGTTACGAGATAAGCGTAGCAAAGTGTCCCATTTTGGGATGTGCCACATTTGGGGAAGCAGGGTGGCGGGTTTAGAGGACGGGGGAGTCGCTGTGGAGCATGGCTTTACGGATGATCTTGATGGGGGCGGGGCCCTGCCGCATGAAGTCGTCGTGGAACTGCTGGAGGTTGAAGGCTGCGCCTTGTTTGGCTTTGAGATCTTCGCGGAGCTTCATGATTTCGAGCTTGCCTAGGGTGTAGTAGAGGTAGGTGGCATCGGCGGTACCGCGTTTGGTCTCCATGAGGCCTACGGCGGGGGACTGGTAGCCCTCGTGGACGAAGAAGGCGGCGGCCTGATCGGTGGTCCAGATGCCGGAGGGTTCGCCCTGGGCGGTGTGGAGTTTGATGGAGTTGACGAAGCGGGCGTCGCGGAGGAGGGCATCCTGGAGCTGGCCGAGGCGGATGAGCTTGGCCTCACGCTGGTCGATGAGCTTGCCGTCGGGGCCGGTAGTTCCGGGGGCTCCGTAGCCCTGGTCGAGCATCATTTGCTCGCAGTAGTGGGCCCAGCCTTCGATATTGGTGTTGGTGCCGATGAGCTTGCGTACTTTGCTGGGGAACTGGTCCTGCCAGAGGAACTGGATGTAGTGGCCGGGGTAGGCTTCGTGGACAGATGTGGAGATGATGGTGCCGGCGTTGAAGGCGGCCATGTGCTCGGCGATGTGCTCCGGGGTCCAGTCTTTTTCCGGGAGAGTCACGTTGAAGTAGGCTTTGGTGGAGTGGGTTTCGTAGGGGCCGGGGGGGTCCATGGAGGCCTGGGTGGTGGCGCGCATGAAGGGTGGCGTCTCTTCTAGGGTGGGCTCGACCCTGGAGGGGATGGTGATGATGTGGTGGGTGTTGATGAAGTCCACGAGGCTGGCGAAGGTCTGGTGGAAGGCGGGTAGAAGCTGGTCGGGAGCGGGGTGGATGGTGGCTAGTTCGGCGAGGACCTGCTGCGGGGTTTTGGAGGGGTCCAGTTCGTGGGCGATGCGGTTGAACTCGGACTGATTGTGGTGGAGGTCGTCGAGGGCGATCTGGAGCAGACGGTCGAGGGGGATGTCGACCATCTCGTCGTAGAGGAGCTTCTTGCGGAAGGTGTCGGGGCCGAGGCGGAAGTCACCGTTGGAGCGGGGGAGGAGGTCAGCTTTGAGCCAGACGCCGTAGTCCTTGAGCGACTGGATGACGGCGGCGTTGGATTTGGCGAAGGCCGCTTTGGCTTCGGGGTCGGTGGCGTCGGCGAAGGCGGAGGGGACGTCGGTCTGAAAGAAGCTGACGAGTCCGTCGATCTGTTCGAGGGCGATTTCAGTGAAGATGCGGGGTGGGTTCTTGAGGTTTCTGCGGGCTTCGAGGAAGACCTGGGGGATGAGCTTCTCGCGGGCTACGGCGGCGCGGAGGCGGGTGTTGGCGGGAGCGAAGGGCCGCTCCATGAGGACGAAGATGGAGTTGGTGACGCCGGAGGAGTAGTTGTCGGGGTTCTTCTCCCAGTTGCGGATGACTTCGAGGGAGAGTAGCTGGGAGCGGATGCTGTTGAGGAGGATCTCGCGGTCTGCGGCGACGGAGGCGTCGAGCGCGCTGGGGTCGATGGCCTCGATTTTCTTCTCGTAGGCGTGGAGGTCGGCGGCCTGGTGCTGGACGGTGGCGGCGGAGTAGTCCTCGAGTTGGGTGTCGTACTGGTGGAGGCCGGTCTGGGTGCCGGAGGTGGGGGAGTACTTGAAGAAGACTTCGGAGAAGTACTGGTCGGAGAGGAAGCGGAAGGTCTGGGGTGCTCCGTCGGCGGAGAGGTGCTGGGCGGGTACGGTGACCGGGGCCATGAGGGATGCTCCTGCGAGGAGAAGGGCGGTGGAGAGGTGTCGGGTCATGTTGGCGGCGTCTCCGTGTCGGTGGGGGATCCGGCGGCGGGGTACCCCCCCCCTCCCCCTGTTATTGCGCAAAGTCTTCAAACGATGACGGTTAGGTCTGGACTTGATTGTACATATGGCTGTTTGGCCGTCGAGTTGCGTTGGCGGCGGGGGCACTTTTCTATTGGTGGAGATTATAGCGTTCGGGCGTGGTTGGCTGGCTAGCGAGTCCGGTAGCATTATGCTACCTTGTGGTCATGAGTCAGCCGGTAAAGCTTTCGGACGGATTGGTGATGGAGGCGCGGATCGCTGGCGCGGCGATGCAGCGGTCGATCGCCGGGCAGGTGGAGTTTTGGGCGAGTCTGGGGCGGGCGATGGAGCGGGTTGCGAATCGAACCCAGATGGAGCGATTGCAGCAGCGAGCGACACTGCCTCTCTCCGAGATTGTCGGAACGATTAAAGAACCGGCGGGACGGGCGCGGCTGAAATCTTATTTAGAGAGTCGCCCGTTTCCGAGATTTTGCGCACATCCAAAGCTTGCGCGGACGTTTGTGCGAGAGGATGCGGACGGGACGAAGACGGTGGGGCGATTTGTGCGCGGGGCGTTTGAGCCATTTGTCGATGAGACGTCGGCGTGAAGGTGCCGCCGGATGGACGACCTACTCTGATAGCGATTGCCGGGCCGAACGGTGCTGGCAAGAGTACGTTTTATCACGCTCACCTAAGTTACACAGGGTTGCCGATGGTGAATGCAGACTTGATTGCGGCTGAGGCGGGGATGGGCGCATACGAAGCAGCGGAGGTGGCGGATAGCTTTCGCCGAGAGCTGTTCGAACGTCGTGCAAGCTTTATCTTTGAGACGGTATTTTCCGATCCGGTGGGGGATAAGATTGCGTTTCTAGAAGATGCCGTGCGGACTGGATACGATGTGGTGCTGTTTTTTATTGGGATCTCATCCTCAGAGGTTTCCCTGGACCGGGTGGGAATGCGGGTGTTGGAGGGTGGACATGATGTGCCAGCAGAGAAGCTGGTGGCGAGGTATCCACGGGTGATGGAGAATCTGCGGCGGGCGATGCAGAGACTGCCCCTGGTGCTGGTGTACGACAATGACGATTTGCGTGATTCGTACCGCTTTGCTTTGGCGGCGGGAGACGGGAAGGTGTTGGAGCGGGTCGAGCCAGTGCCGGAGTGGTTGATGCCATGGTTGCCGGGGGCATAGCGGGGAGACTGGGTGGTCGCTGCGTGGGTGGGCTGCAGCAGACTGGAGCCAAGGCGGTGCTCCGCCTGGCAAAGGATGAGAGCTACGAAACGGGCGAGAGTACAAGAGGAATGGTTAGGCGGATTAGCTTCCGTTTGGGGTGGTGGTGAGGGCGTCGAGGAGGGCTCGGGTTTCGGTGAGGACGTCTTCGGCGCGGGCGGAGGAGATGGGCCAGCGGAGGATACCCTGAGGGGTGAACTGGGCTCCGCGTTTGGTGTTGCGGCTGACGAGCTTCATCAGGAGTCCGGGGTCGATGGAGCGGTCGTGGGTGGCGGGCGCACCTCCGGAGAGCTGAGCGAGTTTGTCTTCGAATTTGAGGTGGAGCATCTCGACGAAGGACTTGATGGGCTGTTTTTTGTTGCCGCTGGGGTTGGGCAGTTCGATCTGGGTGCGTTTGCGATCGAGCTGGGCGATGCCGAGTTGCTGACAGTGTAGGCGGATTTCGCCAGCGCTGAGGAGGTTGAGGACGGACTGGGGCGGGTCTCCGTAGCGGTCTTTCATCTCGGCGAGTACGTCGTCGAGATCGGGCTGGGTCTGGGCGGCGGCGATGCGTTTGTACATGCGGAGGCGCTGGTTCTCTTCGGGGATGTAGTCGGCGTCGATGCGGATGGAGATGCCGAGGTTGATGGCGGTACCGGCGTGGGCGGGTTTTTCCTGTTCGCCTTTGAGCTTGCGGACGGCCTCTTCGAGCATGGTGGTGTACATCTCGAAGCCGATGGCTTCGATGTGGCCGGACTGCTCGCCGCCGAGCATGTTGCCTGCGCCGCGGAGTTCGAGGTCGAGGGCGGCGATTTTGAAGCCGGCACCGAGGTCGGAGAATTCTTTGAGGGCGGCGAGGCGGCGACGGGATATTTCGGTGAGTTCTTTTTCGGGTGGGATAAGGAGGTAGGCGTAGGCGCGGCGGTTGGAGCGGCCTACGCGTCCGCGGAGCTGGTAGAGCTCGGAGAGGCCGTGGCGGTCGGCGCGGTTGATGATGATGGTGTTGGCGAGGGGGATGTCGAGGCCGTTCTCGATGATGGAGGTGGCGACGAGGACGTCGTACTCGTGGTTCATGAAGGCGAGCATGACGCGTTCGAGTTCGGACTCGGGGAGCTGTCCGTGGCCGACGACGACGCGGGCGGAGGGGACGAGTTCGCGGATTTTGGTGGCGATCTCGTAGATGGTTTCGACGCGGTTGTGGACGAAGTAGGTCTGGCCGCCGCGCTCCATCTCCATCTCGATGGCGGTGCGGATGAGTTTTTCGTCGAACTTGGCGACGATGGTCTGGATGGCCATGCGGTCTTTTGGGGGGGTCTCGATGACGGACATGTCGCGGAGACCGATGAGGGACATGTGCAGGGTGCGGGGGATGGGGGTGGCGGACATGGCGAGCACGTCGATGGAGGCGCACATGTGTTTGAGTCGTTCTTTGTGCTTGACGCCGAAGCGCTGCTCCTCGTCGACGATGAGCAGGCCGAGGTCGTGGAACTTTAGGTCTTTGGAGAGGATGCGGTGGGTGCCGATGAGGATGTCGACTTTGCCTTCGGCGACTTTTTCGAGGATGATCTTCTGCTCTTTGGGGGTGCGGAAGCGGGAGATCATCTCGATGTTGACGGGGAAGTTGGCGAAGCGGCGTTTGAAGGACTCGTAGTGCTGGAAGGAGAGGACGGTCGTGGGGGTGAGGACGGCGACTTGCTTGCCATCCTGGACGGCCTTGAAGGCGGCGCGCATGGCGACTTCGGTTTTGCCGTAGCCGACGTCTCCGCAGAGGAGGCGATCCATGGGCTGGGTGGACTCCATGTCGGTTTTGATGTCGACGATGGCGGCGAGCTGGTCGTCGGTCTCGTTGAAGTCGAAGGCGTCTTCGAACTCGCGCTGCATGTTGGTGTCGGGAGAGAAGGGGGTGCCTTGTGCGGCTTTGCGCTGGGCGTAGAGGATGAGGAGTTCGGCGGCCATGTCGGCCATGGCTTTTTTGACGCGGGCTTTAGTTTTTTGCCAGGTCTGGGTGCCGAGCTTGTTGAGTTCGGGGGCGGGGCCGGTGTCGGAGGAGCGGTACTTCTGGATGAGGTCGAGGCGAGTGAGGGGGACGTAGAGCTTGGCCTGGTCGGCGAACTCGAGGATCATGAGTTCAAGGGGCGGCTGGTCGGGCTCTTCGATGGTGCGGAGGCCGCAGTACTGGGCGATGCCGTGCTCGACGTGTACGACGTAGTCGCCGACGGCGAGGTCACGGAAGTCGGAGATGAAGGCGGAGGTTTTGGATTTACCGCGGCGGGGAGCGGGGCGTGCGGTGACGTCGATGTCGTCGGTGAGGTCCTGGGCTCCGAAGAGGATGATCTGGCGGGCGGTGGCTTTGTCGAGATCGAGGATCTGGACGCCGGCGGCGATGGGGGTTTTGACGATGACGGGAGTGCTGCGGTCGTCGGGATTTGCGCCGAGGTAGGTGGATTCGGTGTAGACGGTGGCGCTGCCGGGGGCATCGTTGCGGGAGCCGAGGCGGTAGGGGAGGTGGTACTCCTGGAGGAGCCCGGCGAGGCGTTCGACTTCGCCCTGGTTGGGGGCGGTGAGGAGGATGCGGGCGTCCTGTCCCATGAGCGACTTGAGGGCGTCGATGAGGGCGGGGATGGAGCCGTGGAAGCGCTGAGTGGGGCGGGTGGCGAAGTCAACTTCAGAGAGGTCGGAGCGGTCGGCGTCGAGGATATCGACGAGGCCTAGCTGGTCGAGTTCGCAGCCGCAGAATTTGTGGAGGCGGTCGTCGAGATCCCAGGGGGAGAGGTAGATATCTTCGGGGCGGACGAGGTTGCCGATGCCGGAGCGTTCGTGGCGCTGCTCGATCTTGTTCCACCAGCGCTCGCCCTGATTTTTGACCATGGAGGGCTCTTCGATGAAGACGCGGGTGGTGGGGCCGAGGAGGTCGAGGATGGTGAGATGGGCTCCGGCGACGGGCGCGAAGAACTCCCAGCCGGGGAAGACGGTGGCTTCGGCGGAGTTGGTGGACTTGGTGGAGGCCCAGGTCTCAGAAGCGAGACCTGGGGCATCCGGTTCCACACTGGGGATGCCGGAGCGGGTGAGGCGGGCGTTGATGGCGGTGAGGAGCTTTTCGGTGACAGGGGTTTCGGTGAGGGGGAGCAGGAGCGCGGTGTCGAGGTGGGAGCTGGAGCGCTGGGTTTCGGGGTCGAACCGGCGGATGGACTCGATCTCGTCGCCGAAGAAGTCGATGCGGACGGGGCCGTCCATCTCGGGGGAGTAGACGTCGATGATGCCGCCGCGGATGGTGACCTGTCCGGGCATTTCGACGACGTCGACGCGGGTGTAGCCGACAGAGAGGAGGTGCTCGACGAGCATGTCGGGCATGTACTCTTCGCCGATGCGGAGTTGGAGGGCGAGGGCGCGATAGTAGTCGCGGGGGAAGAGCTTCATGCAGGCGGCTTCGAGGGGCGCGATGATGAGGCGAGGCTGGGGGTGGCCGGTGGAGGGCTGAGAGATCTTCCAGAGGGTGGCGGCGCGGTGCTCCTGGATTTCCGGATGCGGGGAGAGATTTTCAAAGGGGAGGACGTCGTGGGCGGGGAGGCGGAGGACGGCCTCGGGTGGGAGGGCTCCGGTGAGATTGCAGGCGGCGAGGACGGCGGCGTGGAGGGCTTCGGCGGCTTTGTTATCGGCTACGACGATGATGGCGGGGGCGTTGGCGGCGCGGACGAAGAGGGGAAGGTAGAGGGCTCGGGCGGTGCCGGTGAGGCCGGAGACACGTCTGCGCCCCGTGCCTCCGCTGAGATGGCGGCGTACACGCTCGAATGCGTCGGAGTGCTCAAGGTCCGCGAGCATTTCGCGGACGAAGGGAAGGACCATGCTGGATTGAGTTTAGCAAGTAGCGAGGGAATCGCGATGGGTGGGGAAGGTGGATGTGCGGGAGGCAGGCGGGGGCGAGATTTATTTTGCGTGGGGCGAGATTGATTGCAATCCAGTCCGCAGGGTGGGGCGTACATGTGACAGGAGTCGGAGAAGGCCCCGACAAAGCTTGATGGCATGAGGCCTGTGCGGACGATACGTTGCGTTCGAAGGCCAGATGGAAGAGATGCGGCCGCTGCATCGATGGATGCTGCTGCGGTGAACCGATAACTAGATTGTCAACCGGATGTATAGGGAGAGCGACATGCCTGTGAATGATGTA
>JAJZFE010000124.1 GCA_021798655.1 Acidobacteriota bacterium
GTAAGTCCATCGCGTCCATGGCGCTGCAACATCGCGCCCATTGCGTTCGCCGTTGCCCGCACCGCACGCGATAGAATAGAGACAGCCGTATGCCGACCGAAACCGCAGCTCCGCAGCCACTCGTACCCGCCGCCCGCAGGATGACCGCGCGCCGCCGCCTTCTCGCCGCCGCGCGCCGCTTCCGCGAGCTCACCTCCATCGGCTCGGCGCTCGCCAGCACCTCCCACCCCTACATGGCGCAGATCGTCCCCATGCGCCGCTGCAACCTCGCCTGCACCTACTGCAACGAGTACGACGACTCCTCCGCCCCCGTGGATACGGCCGAGATGCTCCGTCGCATCGACCACCTCGGCCGCCTCGGCACCTCCGTCATCACCATCTCCGGCGGCGAGCCCACCCTGCACCCCGAGCTTGACCAGATCATCGCCCGCATCCGCAGCACCGGCGCCATCGCCGGCATGATCACCAACGGCTACTTCCTCATGCCCGACCGCATCGAGCGCCTCAACAAGGCCGGCCTCGACCACATGCAGATCTCCATCGACAACGTGAACCCCGATGAGGTCTCCAAAAAATCCCTCAGGATGATCGACAAGAAGCTCCAGTTCCTCGCCGAAGGTGCGGACTTCCACGTCAACATCAACTCCGTCGTCGGCGGCGGCACCGCCAACCCCGAGGACGCCTACACCATCTCGCAGCGTGCGCTGGAGCTCGGCTTCAGCTCCACCATCGGCATCATCCACGACGGCTCCGGCCAGTTGAAGCCGCTCGGCGACGAGGAACGCAAGGTCTGGGACCGCGTCCGCAGCCTCACCCGCCGCAGCTACTCCCGCTTCAACCACTTTCAGGAGGCCATAGCCAACGGCCAGCCCAACGACTGGCGCTGCCGCGCCGGCTCCCGCTACCTCTACATCTGCGAGAACGGCCTGGTCCACTACTGCAGCCAGCAGCGCGGCTTTCCCGGCGTCCCTCTCGCCGAGTACACCCGCGCCGACGTCCAGCGCGAGTTCCTTACCGAAAAATCCTGCGCCCCCAACTGCACCATCAGCTGCGTCCATCAGGTCAGCTACATCGACCACTGGCGCGCCCCGCAGACCTCCACCATCACCCCCGGCGGCGCGCACGGCCTCGTCAATATCCAATAGCTCCCGGCACTGAACCCTGTCATTTCGACCGGAGCGAAGCGCAGCGGAGAAACCCCCGCATCTCCCCCCTGCCCGCATCCCCGCAAATCCACGCACGTACCCACTTCTATACCTCCCGGTAACAATTGCTTCCGCAATCTGTACCGCTGGCGTGTAATAGCCGTATGAGCCAGTCCGCCACACCGCCCGCCGCCGCCCGTTCCATCGGTCGTCCCCGCTCCTTCCACCGCGATCAGGCACTCGACGCCGCCATGCGCGTCTTCTGGAAGAGCGGCTACGAAGGGGCCTCGCTCACCGAGCTGACCGCCGCGATGCGCATCAACCGCCCCAGTCTCTACGCGGCCTTCGGCGACAAGGCTGCGCTCTTTCGGCAGGCCGTCGAGCGCTACGGCACAGGCCCCGGCCGCTACGTCCGCCGCGCGCTCGGCCAGCCCACCGCGCGGCTCGTCGCGGAGACGCTCCTCCGCGGCGCAGTCGCCAACGCCACCGACGCCGCCAACCCCGGCGGCTGCCTCTGGGTGCAGGGCGCGCTCGTCACCAGCCCGGAGTCCGCCTCCATCCGTGCCGAGCTGGCCGCGCTCCGCGCCCGCGGCATCGCGCAGATTCGTGCCCGCCTCGACCGCGCCCGCAGCGACGGCGACCTGCCCCCCGCCACCGACACCGAAGCCCTCACGCTCTACCTCATCAGCGTGATGAACGGCCTCTCCGTCCAGGCCGCCGGCGGCTTCAGCCGCGAGCAGTTGCTCCGCGCCGCCGACCTCGCGCTCACCCACTGGCCGTCCTGACGCCGTCACGCGCAGCAAAAGAGGCCACCGCAGGGTGGCCTCTTCGTCTCTCCGTGCAGCCCTGCTACTTCTTGGCAGGAGCCGCCGTGTGATGCGTCGCTGCGGCCGCCGGAGCCGGCCCGGCCATCGCCTCGGCCTGATCGATCGCCTGGTACAGATCGCTCACATCCTTCACCTGGATCCAGCCCTTCGGCGTCGTCACGATGATCGTCGGCGTCTCCATCAGTCCCAGCTTGATGCCCAGGTTCACCTCCGCATCGACCTCCTTCGTCAGCTGCCCGGTCGGGTCCACCACGAACGGCATCTGCTTGCCATGCGTCGCGAAGAACTGCTGCGTGAACTTCACCAGGTCGTCCTTGCTGGCGATGCGGAACTGCGACGCAAACACCTCGCGGCGGTACTCGGTGGCCAGCTCCGGCGAGACCTTGTCCTGCAGGTACCGCGCATAGATCGCGGCCTCGCGGCTCCACATGTGCCCCGTGATCAGAAAGTCATACCGCACCAGCGGAATGTGATAGTGCTCAACGGCCTGGTGCACCAGCGGAAACGCGTGCGCGCACGCCGGGCACTCCAGGTCTTCCCACTCGATGATCGCAACGCGCGCGCCTGCCGGCGGCTTCAGCATGGAGGTGTCTTTGAACGACGACACCTGGCCGCCCACTGCGGTCTGCGCCTGCGCCGACGTACCACTCAGCGCGCCTGACATCGTGACAAACAGTGCAACTGCAAGAACTCGTGACATACCGTATAGACGCAAGTGGCGACCCTTTTGCGAGCAAATGTGCTCACTGCTATTCAATCATCTTGCTGCACCGATGCGCCAGTCCTGCGCGGTCCAAGAAACCTCTGATGAAGTCCAGTGCTGGCCGCGTAACCTATGTTTCGCTTGTCATTCCCGAAGGGAATCTGCGTTTTGTTGCGGCGGCGAGACGTGATCAGAGCCTCCCTAATACTCTTCGGCCTCGGGTTCGCCACCCTCACTGGCCGCCAGCGCCAGGCTCGGCTGCCAGTCCTCGTGTTGCAGCGCGCGCTGCATCACGGCGACGGGCTTGCTCTCGGCGAGGTCCTTGTCGCCGATCTTCAGCTCGCGCAGCTTTCTCGCGATCGAGAACAGCCCACCCCGGCCCTCGGCCTTGTTGATCACATCGTCATAGGCCACGCCGGCTCTGCCCAGCGCGGCGCCAACGCTCAGCAGCGAGTCGTGCATTCCCGCAAACTTCTTGTACAGGCTGGTCGCATACTCGCGGATCAGATCCGCATCCCGGGCCGTCTGCGCCTGCTGCCATCCGAACGCAACCGCCTTCAGCAGCGCAATCAACGTCGTCGGCGTCGCCAGGATCACGTTGCTGTTCGCGCTGTACTCCAGCAGGCCGGCATCGTGCTCCAGCGCGGCACTGAACAGCACCTCGCTGGGCAAAAAGCACACCACAAAGTCCGGCGACTCCTTGAACCGGTTCCAGTAGGCCTTCGACGCCAGCGAGTCCAGGTGCTTTCGCACGGCTGCTGCATGTTCGTTCATCAGGGCCGTTCTGGCCAGCTCGTCCTCGCACGCGGCCGCGTTCAGAAACGCCTCCAGCGGCGTCTTTGCGTCGATCACGATGCAGCGCTGGTTCGGCAGCCGCACCACCATGTCGGGCCGTACGGAGACGTCCTCGCCGCGCACAAACTTCTCCACCTCGAACGAGGCGTGTTCCACCATCCCCGCGTACTCCACGCAGCGACGCAGCTGCATCTCGCCCCAGTTGCCGCGCACCTTCGGCGCACGCAGCGCCTGCACCAGCTGCGTCGTCTCGCGGCGAAGGTCCGTGTGCGACCGCTGGATGTTGGCCACCTCTGCCAGCATGGCCTTGTAGGCCCCTTCGCGCTGCACCTCCAGCTGCTGGCTATGCACGGTCAGCTGCTGCAGCGACTCCTTCATCGGTCGCAGCAGGTTCGCAATCGACAGCTCTTTGTCCTCAAGGTCTTTGTTCGCAAGCCGTTTCTGCGCTTCCAGGACCGAGCGGCTCTGCTCCAACAGTTGTTTCGCGTTGGCATTCAGTGCGTCGGCAGCCAGTGCCCCGAAGGCGTCCTTCATCTTCTGTTCCAGCGCACCCAGCGCCGCCAGCTTCTCTGCGGTCGATCGTCGCTCCGTCTCGAGCGTCGCCTTCAGGGTCGCTGCTTCCAGCCGGGCCGCCTCACCGTTATGACGTTCAACCTGACTCTGCTCCTGCAGCGTCGTCAGCGACTGTCTTGTCTGTTGGAGTAGCGCCTCATCCCGAAGCGCTTGAGCCGATGCGCTCAGGCCGCGCATCACCCATCCGAGCGCCCCGCCCACCAGCCCGCCGCCCATCAGACACACGACCGTGGAATTCAAAACGTCGATCTGCATAGTACAAATCTACGTCATATCTTCGCCAGCGAACAGGTCGCCTGCCAGGATCACGCTTTTCCGGATTGTCTAGGCAGCTGCCCGCAGCGTCGCTGTGCGTCCGCTGTCCCGCCGATAGCTCTTCCGGCGGCACATCACGCACTCCCAGGGATAAAAACCAAAGTAGATCAGCAAAGACCGCTCCAGAAATCCTGAACGGCTCAAACGTCTCAGCTCTGCATTGCGACACTTCTGGCAAGTCTGCTGGTTGCGTCTCGGTTCGTCCATCGTCCTGCCGACCCAGCTTGAATTTACTGACATGATTCTAGCCACCTTGTCCTTAGCAGTCTATAAAGAAATATCGTCCTCTTCCTGTCCTCTTCCTGCACACTCCTTGCTTTACTTCGTTCCCATGCGTCGGTATGCTGTCTCACTGGGGCGGTCAACCGGAGTCGATGCCACAAGTGGTCTCGCTCTCCCTCCCTTTTCAGTCCAAAGTCACTCGTCCATCCGGACACTCAGGAGATCGTGCAATGGCAGCAGTAGACGAAAAAGTGAAGCAGATTATTGTCGAGCAGCTTCAGGTGGATGAAGCCGAAGTCACCCCCGGCGCCAGCTTCCAGGAAGACCTCGGCGCAGACTCGCTCGATGTCGTCGAGCTGGTCATGCAGTTCGAAGAGGCCTTCGATATTCAGATCCCCGACGAGGACGCTGAAAAGATCAAGACCGTCAAGGACGCAACCGACTACATCGAAGCCCACCAGAAGGGCAAGTAACCTCAACTCCGCAGGCTGCTGCTGTGGTGTGCGTCCTGCGGCCATTTGGCCATTCGGCTTGGCGGCTTTGCGGCTTCGCGGCGGCTGTCCACTCTTCATCACAAGGATCGGGAAATCGATGCAGCAACGTCGTGTCGTCGTAACGGGCATGGGCCTCCTGTGCGGGGTGGGCAACACCGCTCCTCAGGTGTGGGAGGCTCTGCTCGCCGGCAAGAGCGGCATGGCCGAGATCACTGCCTTTGATCTCACCGACCATGCCGTCCGCCTCGCCGCAGAGGTCAAGGACTTTGACCCCCATGTCTTCGTGGATAAAAAAGAGGCCCGCAAGATGGCCCGCTTCATCCACTTCGCCATGGCCGCCGCGCAGGAGGCCGTGCACCACTCCGGCCTCGTCGCCCCTGGCACGCGCCTCGAAGGCGAAGCCGGCGACATGGTCGGCGTCCACATCGGCTCCGGCATCGGCGGCTTCGACATCATCGAGCGCGAGCACTCGGTCCTCATCAAGAGCGGCCCCCGCCGCATCTCGCCCTTCTTCATCCCCGCGGCCATCGTCAACCTCGCCGCCGGCCACGTCTCCATCAAGTACGGCGCGCGGGGCCCCAACGAGGCCACCGCCACCGCCTGCACCAGCTCCGCTCACTCCATCGGCGACGCCTTCCGCATCATCCAGCGCGGCGACGCCGACGCCATGATCGCCGGCGGCACCGAGGCCGCCATCACGCCGCTCTCCGTCGGCGGATTCGCCGCCATGAAGGCCCTCTCCACCCGCAACGACGACCCCACACACGCCTGCCGCCCCTTTGACAAGGATCGCGACGGCTTCGTCGTCGGCGAAGGCGCTGGCATCCTCATCCTCGAAGAGCTGGAGTACGCCCAGGCGCGCGGCGCCAACATCCTCGCCGAGATCATCGGCTACGGCATGAGCGGCGACGCCTACCACATGACCGGCATGGCTCCCGAAGGCGATGGCTGCCGCCGCGCCATGCAGGCCGCCCTCCGCGTCGCCGGCATCTCGCCCGACAAGATCGACTACGTCAACGCCCACGCCACCTCCACCCCGCTCGGCGACGCGCTCGAATCCCAGGCCATTGAAAACGTCTTCGGCGAAAAGGCAAAGAGCCACGAGCTCCTCGTCAGCTCCACCAAGTCCATGACCGGCCACCTCCTCGGCGGCGCTGGCGGCCTGGAGGCCGGCATCACGGTGCTCGCGCTCCAGAACCAGATCGCACCACCCACCATGAACCTCGAAAACGTGGACCCCGCCTGCCGACTGAACTACGTCGCCAACAAGCCGCAGAAGGCAAAGATCGACTACGCCCTCAGCAACAGCTTCGGCTTCGGCGGCACCAACGGCTCGCTGGTCTTCAAGCGCTGGGGCGCGGAGTAGCCCAGCCGCACCAACCATCCAGGCAAAGGGCACGCTGCCATCGCAGCGTGCCCTTTCTCCATGCCTCTGAACCCTCTCCTCCGCAGGTCGAGCGGCTCACCCCCAGCAAACTTTCTTTCCCGAATTTCCAGCCAAACTCGCGATGTCAACCCCCCACCCACCACCCAAAACCCGCAACTCATTCTCCCCAAACGCCTTACCCCACCAAAACCAAAAACACATTCACCCCCACCCGCTCTTTACAATAGAAGTAGGGATCAAAACGGGCAACGGGCAACTGAGAACTCATACCTGAGAACTAACAACTGAGAACTAACAACTGAGAACTAACAACTGAGAACTGACAACTGACAACCAACAACTGACAACCAGCACCCCGACCCGCCGACCCCATCCCCAACCGTTTGTCATTCCGCAGCGCAGCGGAGGAATCTGCATGTTGCTCCGGCAACCGCACCCGACCGCAACCCACCGCTAACCCCAGCGTTTTGAATATTATACGTCTATCACCCCTGCAATCAGCAACTTACAGCCACAACACCTGTAACCCCAATGTTTTGAATATTATGCCCCTAAAATCTCTGCAATCAATATTTTGCAGCCACAACACCCCGTAACTCGTTGATTCCAGAGATCAAGCAAAAACACAGGGGGGGGAGGGGGGGGGTACCCCCTCTCCCCGTCAGAGGGGGGCCAGATCGGGCCGGCCACAGCCGCGGATCACGCAGCGCTTTAGCCCAGCACAGCCTTCGACACCGTCGTCAGCAGCACCACCACGAACCACCACCCACGACGGTGATGTACCCGGCGCTGCGTTTGGTGCCGGCGATGGTCGCCAGCCCGATCGACATCAGCACCAGCACCCACACCGAAAAGATGTCGAACTGCGTCAGAAACGTCTTCAGCACGCCTGGCGTGCTGACGTAGTACCCCACGCTGGTGCCCAGCATGTTGTCCAGCGTAAAGTTCTCCGCCGCCACGCCTGCATACAGCATCAGCGCGGCGATCACGCCCTTCAGGCTCAGCGGCAGGTAGGCGTAGTTCACCATGCAGAACACCTGCTTGAACCCTGCCTTGCCGCCGAACGCGAAGTTGATCGTCGGCCACAACACCAGCGCGACCACCAGGATCAGCAGCAGGCCAAACAGCGGCGAGCCGAACAGCCCTACCTTGAAGTTGGAAATCATCTCCGCGCGCACCTGCGCCATCGACTCCGGCCTCAGCGCCGCCAGCTTCGACTGCAGCGTCGGGCTGGCCTGCACGGTGTTGTCCACCAGCTGCTGCCAGCCGACCTTGGTCACCACGGCCGACATCAGCAGCGTGCCCAGCAACACGCTCAGCACATACGGCATCCACCAGCTCGCACTCCGCTGAATGTCCTCGAAGGTCTTCGTCGGAGCCATGAACGTGTCCACCACGCGCTCCACCTGTGACAGCCCTGCCGTGGGCTGCTCCATCACCGTCTCATCGCTCATTCCAACGCACCTCGTAACCGCAACCGGGAGATGACGGCAGTGTATCGCCTGCAGAACATCCGCGCACAGACTTTTCTTCGCCGCATCGTCCCCGCAACGAGGTATGGCTCTCGCTACCCTTCGCGCGTAGCCTTGCCCAGCGACGTCAGCAGCAGCGTGAGGAACGACAGCCCGCGCCGCGCATCCTCGCTCGTCGAGCGCCGAAACAGCGTCCACAGGCTTGGCGGTTTGCGCTCCGCCTTGTGCTCTGCGGTCGCGTGCTCCATTCCGCGCGCCAGCCGCTGCAGCATCTCCGGGTCCACCGCGCCCAGCAGTCGCGCGCCAGCCATCGCGTTGCGAATCGCTGCCACAGACTCCGGCAGGTTTGCCGCCTCGGCCAGCTTGCCCGCAATCGCGTCCTTGCCGCCGATCAGGCCCTTGGCCAGGTCCAGCATTCCCTTGTCGTGCGCGGTCTGCAGCAGGTCCCACGCGGTCAGCAGCGCTTCGGCGTGCTCCGCCGGAGCCGCCGCCACGCGCCCCATCAACTCCTGCTGCAGATCCACCGCCTTCGGCTTGAACGTAATCGGATGCGCCATCTTTATCTCCCTGATCCCTGATCCCTGACTCTAAACAGGCTTCATCGTCTCAATCTGTACCAGCTTGTCCTTCGCCAGCGATCCTGGCACATGGTAGTCCGCGCGGGCCCGCTTGCGTTCCACCTCCACGCCCATCGTCGGCGTGCGCGTACCGTTGCGGAAGTTCCGGCGGAGCAGCGGATTGCTTCCGCGCTCCTCCAGCACCGTCAGCTTCACGCTCAGCTCCTTGTACGCGGGCGTGTGCGTGGTGCGATCCACGTGGCTGCTGGTCATGCGGTTCACCGGCTCCAGCACGGAGATCATGCCCATGTACATCTGCTTGCCCTGCACGCGATCAGTCACCAGGGCCTTCACGCGCACCGCGCCGTAGGGACTCTCCAGCCGCACCAGCGTGCCGCTCTGCAGCCCGCGCTCGGCAGCCAGCTCCGGAGACACCTCGACGAAGTTCTCCGGCGTGATGGCATGAATGCCCGCCACGCGCTCGGTCATGTTCGCCTGCTGAAAGTGCTCCAGCAATCGCCCGTTGTTCAGGTGCAGGTCATACGTTGCGTTCACCTCTTCGCTGGGCCCCACATACTCCAGCGGCCAGAACGTGGCCTTGCCGCTCGGCAGCGCGAACCTGTCCGTGTACAGTAGCGGCGTGTCCGTGCCATCGGGCTTCACCGGCCACTGCAGCGTCTTGTAGCCCTCCAGACGCTCGTAGCTGACGCCGGCAAAGTGCGGTGTCAGACTGGCTGCCTCGTCCATCACCTCGCTCGGGTGCGAGTAGCTCCAGCCGCCCGCGCTGCCCATCTTCTGCGCGATCAGCTGGAGAATCTCCCAGTCCGGCTTCGACTCGCCCAGCGGCTCCCACACCTTGTACAGCCGCTGAATCCGCCGCTCCGTGTTGGTGAATGTGCCGTCCTTCTCCAGCGACGGCGCGGCCGGCAACACCAGGTCGGCATAACGGCACGTCTCCGAGAAGAAGATGTCCTGCACCACCATGAACTCCAGCATCCCGAATGCTTCGGCGACCTCATTCGCATTGGAGTCGCTGGTGATGGTGTCCTCGCCCTTGATGTACATCGACTTCAGCTTGCCTTCCAGCGCCGCGTGGATCATCTGGCGATTGTCCAGGCCCGTCGTCGTCGGCAGCGTCACGCCCCACGCAGCCTCGAACTTGCCGCGAATCGCCGCGTCGTCCACCTTCTGGTAGCCGGAGAAGATGTCCGGCATCGAGCCGAAGTCGCTTGCGCCCTGCACGTTGTTGTGCCCGCGCAGAGGGTACGCGCCCGCGCCTGGCCGGCCGAAGTTTCCCGTCGCCAGCAGCAGGTTGCAGATCGCCGTCGAAGTGTCCGAGCCGCCGCAGTGCTGCGTTACGCCCATCGCCCAGCACACGGCCACCTTCTTGTCGGCGATCATCCCGGCCAGCTCGCGCAGCTCCGCAACAGAGATGCCCGTCACCTGCTCGGCGTACTCCAGGGTGTACCCGTCCAGCGACTGCAGGAACTCAGGCCACTTCTCCACGCGCGCATCGATGAACGCCTGGTCGTAGCGCCCTGTATCGATCAGGTGCTTCGTCACGGCCTGCAGCCAGACCTCATCGGTAGACGGATTCGGCCGGATGAAGAGGTCTGCGCGCTCGGCCATCTCATGCTTGCGAATGTCGGCGACGATCAGCTTCTGCCCGCGATGCTTGTGGCTGCGCTTGATGCGCGTCGCCAGCACCGGATGGCTCTCCGCCGTGTTTGCGCCGACGATGATCACCACATCTGCGGTCTCAATATCGGCAATCGAGCCGGAGTCGCCGCCGATGCCCACCGTGCGGCTCAGCCCCTTGCTCGCCGGTGTCTGGCAGTAGCGGCTGCAGTTGTCCACGTTGTTGGTGCCCACCACGGCGCGGGCCAGCTTCATCATCAGGTAGCTCTCTTCGTTCGTGCATTTGCTGCTCGCGATGAACGCCAGCGCATCCGGCCCATGCTCGCGCCTGATCCGCGTAAAGTTCTCCGCAACCATCGAGATCGCCTCGTCCCAGCCGATCTCCACGAACGTCTCGTGTCCATCGACCTTCACGCGCTTCAGCGGCTTGGTCAGCCTCTCCGGCGAGTTCGCAAAGTCCCAACCGAACTTGCCCTTC
>JAJZFE010000273.1 GCA_021798655.1 Acidobacteriota bacterium
GGCGAAGTCATTGGCTATGTGGGACATAGCGGGAGCAGGGTGACCGGGCCGAATCTGCACTATGAGGTGCAGGTGCGAGGGATTCCGGTGAATCCGCACAAGTATCTGCGGACGACCATTGCGCAGTTGGGCGGCGGGGCCGGCGTGGGGCGGTAACACGCTTATCTGGGTTGTTTTCCAGATTTTCAGTACACTCTCAGCGCAATCCTGGGTTGCAATTCAACACTCTCAGCACGGTTCTGGGTTGTGCGGATTTTGTGCGCGGCATTTTCTGGTGGGGTAGGGAAAACGAGCAACGGCGAAGCCTGAAAATAGAGGGGGGCTCTCCACGGCCAAACGAGGGGCCGTTTGGCTGCGGCTGGGGTCTACAACCGATTGTCCTCAGGTGTAGTCGCCGGTCCAAGCAGCAGGTTCCTCGCTGCGCTCGGAATGACAGACAGAGAGGCAAAGGCTACCGAGCAAAGGCAACTGCAAAGGCCAATACGGAGATCCTTCGCTTCGCTCTGGATGACGGGGAGAAACAGACAACAGCGACGGCGACGGCAAGGGCAAGAGCAGAAGCAGATTCCTTCGCTGCGCTGCGGAATGACAACCAAAAAGGCAAAGGCAAAGGCAAAGGCAAAGGCAAAAGCAAAAGCAAAAGCAAAGGCAAAGGCAAGGGCCAGTGCAGGGGGCTAGTTTGCTCCCGCGGCTTTGGCGTTGGCGAGGTAGAGGTCTACGTTGACTTTGTCGACCAGGGCGGTGCCGGTGTCGACGAAGACGGGGTAGGGGGCGAAGGCGTCGACGGTGTAGTTGCTCTTAAATGCTTTGGGCGGGTACTGGTGGACTTCGGCGAGGGCCTTGAGGCCGACGTATCCCATGGTGAAGGGCTTCTGCGAGACGGTGGCCTCGATCACGCCGCTCTGAATGAGTTGGAGGGTCTCTTTGTCAACGTCCATGGCGATGAGGGTGCGGTCAGTGGCGTGGGCACGCTGGAGGACTTCGGCGACAGCTTTGGCGGAGGCTGATTCGAGACAGACGAAGGCGTCGATTTTGTCGGGGCCGGTTTTGGCGAGGTAGGACTGGGCGGCGTCGAAGGCGTTGCCGGCGTCGCCTTTGATGTCGATGACGTCGATGATCTTGATGCCGGGATGGCCGGAGATCTCGTCCTCGTAGCCTTCGAGGCGGTCGGCGAGGTTGGGCTGGCCGGGATAGGTGAAGAAGACGACATTGCCTTTGTCGCCTAGCTTCTCGACGAGGCGCTTGCCGCCGAGGCGGCCGGCGGCGATGTTGTTGGTTCCGATGAAGAAGAGGCGGGAGCTGGTGGGAGCGTCGGAGTCGACGGTGATGACGGGGATGCCGGCGGCGATGGCGGAGTTGATGTCCTGGCGGAAGAGTGCGGCATCGGCAACGGAGACGAGGATTCCGGCGGGCTTGCGGGCGACGGCTTCGCGGAAGGCGGCGAGTTCGGCCTGGGGATCGAATTTGTCGGGGCCGTTGAGGACGGTGGTGACGCCGTACTCGGCGCCTGCGCGATCAAAGCCAGAGTCGACGGTCTGCCAGTAGGGAAGCTTGAGGTTGTTGGCTACGAGGACGTAGCTTTCAGACTTGGAGTGGGACTGGCAGCCGGTGGTGGCAAGCAAGAAGAAGGCAACGGAGAAGAGGGCAAGCTGTGATTTCACGCTTCGCATGGGATACACCACCGTCCTTAAGATAAGTTCATGGGGCCGCGATTCGTTCAGGGCGGTGGATATTTCCAGACAGACCTTTGCGATGCGGTCCGACGCCGAAGTTATACTCCTACCGTTCTTTGAGATGCAAGCGTGCGGGGACGCGGAGGTAAGGGGTATGGCGATTACCGGGAATCGAGTGCGATATGGTGGGCGGCGGTGGAGAGTTGCTGGAAGAGAGCGGGGGTGAGGGGGGAGTGGGTGTGCCAGCGGAGGTTGCCGGAGCGGTCGACGAGGAGGATGTAGGCGGCGTCGGCGGCGGAGGGGGAGAAGTAGGCGAATTGCTTCCAGGCGGCTTCGTTGGTGGTGATGGGGAGGAAGTGGGGCTTGAGGATGTCGGGGACCTGTTTGCGGATGCCGCGGAGGATGAGGGGGCGGACGAAGTCGGGGGCGTCCTGGAGGAAGGGCATGTCGTAGTAGGCGATGGAGGAAGAGGTGGCGAGGGTGGCGCGGATGGACTTCTCCCAGGCGGTGGAGGGGTCGGAGGAGGCGTGGGTGAAGCCGAGGATGAGGATGGTGGCGGGAGCGGTGAGGTCGCGGGGGAGCGTGACGGGGTGGCCGTCGAGTGCGGTGGCGGTGGTGGCGGGGAGGGTCGCCGCAGAGGCGGGGAGAAAGAGTGCGAGGAGAAGCAGGCAGGTCTTCATGGTTGCTGGTGAGACGTTGAGGAGGAGATTTGGACGCCGAGGTTTTTAGCGGGATGGATGAGGTGAAGGTTTTGCGGGGGTTGTTGCGTGAGGGTGCGCGTGGGGGGGGTAGCTTTTAGCGAAGGCGAGAGCAAGAGCAAGAGCAAGAGCAAAGGCAAGAGCAAGAGCAAAGGCAAAGGCAAAGGCAAAGGCAAAGGCAAGAGCAAAGGCAAAGGCAATACGGAGATCCTTCGCTTCGCTCTGGATGACGGCGAAAAACGGGCAACGGCAACGGCAACAGCAACAGCAAGGGCAAGGGCAAGAGCAAAGGCAAAAGAAGAAGCAGATCCCTGCGGGATGACAACCAAAAGGGCAAAGGCAAAGGCAAAGGCAAAGGCAAAGGCAAAGGCAAAGGCAAAGGCAAAGGCGAGGGCAATGGCAACGGGAAGGGCAAAGGCAGGGGGCTCTCCAATGTGGTTCGCTCCGGTGGAGATGACGGAGTGTGGGGAGAGGGGCTGGTTATTTGTGGACGAAGGTGATGTGCCAGATGGAGCGGCTGCCGTCGTCGGTGACGAAGAGGCTGCCGTCGCTGGCGATGGTAAGGCCGGCGGGACGGCCCCAGACCTGGCCGTCGGAGGTGACGAAGCCGGTGAGGAAGTCGGCGTATTCGCCGGTGGCGTGGCCGCCGACGATGGGGATGGTGATGACTTCGTAGCCGACGCCGCGGGTGCCAGTCGAACTGCCGTGCTCGGCGGCGAAGGCGATGCCGTCGTACTGGGGTGGGAAGGCGTTGGGCATTTTGGAGGCGGAGGCCGGGTCGGGGTAGAAGGTCATCTCAAAGGAGGCCATGCGGGGCTGGAGGAGGACGTCGGGGGCGTGGACTTTGCTGGCGAGATCGACGTGGCTGCAGGCTTCGGCCTGGGCGACGGTGAGGGGTTTGGCGAGGCCGGGGTTGGGGCCGGTGCCGTTGGCGCAGGGGAGGGAGAGGCGGGTGTCCTGATGGCCGCCGACGGAGTACCAGGGCCAGCCGAAGAAGCTGCCCCAGGGGACGCTGGTGATGTAGTCGGGGACGGGCGGATGGGGTGAGTGGTCGAGGGAGGAGGGTAAGCCGAGGAGGGGGCCGGTGGGGCGGTCGAGTGCGGTGGTGGAACACCAGAGGGAGCCGGAGATGGGGTCGATGGCCTCACCGACACAGTTGTGGAGGCCGGAGGCGTAGACTTGGATGGACTTGCCGTCGGGGGTGACCTGGAGGATGGTGGCGCGGCGGAACTCGCGGGGATGGGTGTCGGGGTTGTGGAGGCTGGAGCCGGAGCCGACGGAGACGAGGAGATATTTGCCGTCGCGGGTGAAGATGATGTCGTGGGTCCAGCGGTCGGTGCCCTTGAGTGTGTGGCCGCCGGGGAGCGTGGCGAGGATGGTCTGGGGCGGGGCGGTGGCGTGGAGGTCGCCGGAGTGGTAGGGGAAGCGGAGGATGGAGGAGGCGGTGGCGACGTAGACCCACTGGGGGTTGGGGCCGGAGGGGTAGAAGGCGATGCCGAAGGGGTGATCGAGGCCGGTGGCGAAGGGCTGGATGAGGGCGGCTTTGCCGCTGGGCGCGACGCCGCGGAGAAGGACGATCATGCCGGCACCGGTGTCGGAGAGGAAGAGGTCGCCGTTGGGGGCGGTGAGGATGAAGCGGGGGAGGGTGAAGGTGGCGTCGCCGCCGGCGTAGAGAGTGACGTCAAAGCCGGCGGGGGCGACGGGCCAGGCGGTGAGGGGGCGCGGGATGAGATGCGTGCCGGTGGTGGGCTGGGGAGGCTGGGGTGCGGCGAGGTCGGCGAGGGTGATCTTGTGGCGCAGGCCGGGATGCTGCTGGGTGGCGTCGGTGAAGGCGGAGGGGCCGGTGAGGAGGGGCTGCTGGGCAAGGGCCGTCGTGGAGAGGAGAGCGACGGCGAGTAGGGTGGTACGCATGGGTTTAGTGTACCGGGTGGGTGTGAGCGCCGCCTGGCGGGCAGGGATTTGGTTCGGCGCTTCGCTCCGGTCGAGATGACGAAGTATGGGGAGGGGAGAAGCAGGTTCTTCGCTGCGCTCAGAATGACAAGCAGAAAGGCAAAAGCAAGGACAGAAGCAGATCCCTGCGGGATGACAACAAGAAAGGCAAAGGCAAAGGCAACGGCAACGGCAAGAGCAAAGGCAACGGCAACGGTCTGGGTTAGGGGTGGGATGGGGAGGGGGTGGTTAGGGGGGAGAGGGCGGGGTTGTGGGCGGTGGTGAGGGCTTTGAGCTGGTCGAGGCTGGCGGTGGCGTTGAGCTGGGCGCGGCTGTCGTGGGCGGTGAGGGTGATGGAGTCGAGGATGGCGCGGATGGCGTCGGCGGAGGGAGGCGGGGGCTGCGGGAGAGCGGAGCTGAGGCCGCGCAGGATGCTGAGGATGGTGGTGAGGGTGTCGACGGTGCGCTGGGCGGCGGTGGGGTCGGGTGCGAACTCGATGACGCGGAGGTGGACGGCGCCGCCGGAGAGGACGCGGGCGGCGGGAGTGTAGCGGAGGCTGGCGACGAGGTCGGTGTCGACGGGGAGGGGTAGCTGGAGGCCGAGGACGGAGATGAGGCTGGGATCGCCGCTGGCCTGGGTGTAATCGCCGAAGGGAAGGCCGATGTGGCCGATGCCCCAGGCTTCGGAGAGGATGGGGACGTCGTGGAAGCGGGCGGCGAGGAGGGAGGAGCCGGAGGTGGGGAGGGCGCCGGCACGGAAGCGGTCGAGTATGGAGTGGATCTGCTCGGGGGTGGGGGTGTTGGATGCGGCGATGACGTCGTAGCCGAGCTGGGCGATGCGGAGATGGCGGCCGTCGATGGGGACGGTGTAGATGGTGCGGCCGATGTAGGTCTCCTGCGAGGAGGCGATGGAGTGGAGGTAGGCGGCGAGGCGGACGCCGTCGAAGCGGCCAATGAAGACCTCGGAGTAGGCGACGGGACCGTTGGGGCCGCTGGGGTCGGGCATGCGGTGGAGGGCGAGGGCGACGGAGTCGAGGTCGCGCTCGGGGAGGATGCCGGTGGCGTCGATGAAGTGCTGGAAGTCCGGAGAGCGCTCGATGGGGGCCTGGTCGAAGCGGGTGACGGAGCGGATGGACTTGAGGTTGAGGTAGACGATGGCGTCGGACTCGGGGAGCAGACGCGCGGCTTCGGGCGGAGCTTTGGCGCGGAGATAGAACATGACGCCGAGAACGACGAGGAGGAGGACTGCGATGAGCAGCGGGATCAGCGTGCGTTTGCGCATGGTGATGGTGTGTGGGTGGCGGGATGAGATGGCGTAGGTGGCGGGGGAACGCATGCTCGGGGGACGGCCGTGTCCATGCGACCCATGCTACCACTGTGGGTGGGGGCGGGGTTGGAAGATTCGGAGCCTCGGGGATCTCTGGTGGGTGGGCATTCCCTCAGGGGCTAAAGCCCGGCATTCTCTTCGGCCTGTTACGGCGGGGCTGAAGCGCCGCCCCTTCAAAGCGCCGCCCCTTCTTCAAAGCGCGGCTCATTCAAGGCGCCGCCTTGTGTCGGGATTTCCTAGTTGGTGGCGCAGGTGGAGGCTTCGAGGAGGAGGGCGCGAGGGTAGAGGACCTCAGCTTCGAGAGCGATGTGGAGGCGGAGGTGTTCGTCGAACTCGCGGATGCCGTCGTAGAGGGCGCGGAAGCTTGGGCAGGCGGTGGGGGGTGGGGCGAAGTTCCGGGTGAGCTGGCGGAACTGGTCGAGCAGGGCGGTGGCTTCGTCGTGCTCGGCGGAGATGAGGGCGAGGGGAGTGGCGAGAAAGCCGCAGTAACTGGCGGGAGGGGTCTCGCCGGAGTGGTGGGAGCGGTCGATGGAATGCTCGAGGGCGACGATGTAGGGGAAGATGAGCGACTCCTCCTTGGGGAAGTGGTCGTTGAGGTCGAGCTCGAGGAGAGAGAGTGCGGCGTGGAGGGCGACGAGCTCGGGGTGGGTGGTGCCGTGGCGGGTGGAGACTTTTTCGGCGAGATGGATGAGCCGGGGGAGCTCGCGGCGGATGTAGGTGTGGTGATGGGCGCGGATGTGGGAGCAGAGGAGTTCGAGGGAGGCCTGGGCCCAGTCGGGTGAGGGGAGGGATGGCTGGTTGGCGGCGAGGTCGAGTTCGGCGAGGACGGCGGCGAGGTCGAGATGGGACTGGGCGCAGATGTCGGCGAGAGACTGGTTGCCGCCACAGCAGTAGTCGATGCCGAGGCGCTCGAAGACACGGACGGAGGTGGGCTGCTGGAGCGCGATCTGGCGAACGGTCTGGGCCGGTGATGCGGCGGTGGGCGGGGCGCTGGTCTGGGACGTGGACTGGGGTGCGGACGACATGGTGAAGACTCCCTCATTGTGACCTTAGAGTGAGCTGGAGAACGGCGCTGCGATTTGAATCACATGAAAGCAGATTTTTTTGTGAGTGAAATCTGCGAGGTACGGGGATGGGGTGACTTAAGTCGCTGTGGGGAGGGAGCGGGCTGGGTACGGTGAGGGTGCAGGACAAAATCAGAGAGGAAATTGACACGATGTTTTGTTATCAGTGCGAACAGACTTCACAGGGTACGGGCTGCCAGACGATTGGCGTGTGCGGCAAGGATGAGGCAACGGCAGCGCTGCAGGATCTGCTGATCCATGCGGCGAAGGGGATTGCGGTGTATGCGCACCAGGCGCGGAAGCTGGGTGCGGCTGATCCGGAGGTTGATGCGCTGACGATCCAGTCGGTGTACACGACGCTGACGAATGTGAACTTCGATGCGGAGCGGCTGGTGGAGATGATCCACGACGCGGTGGCGATGCGGGAGACGGCACGCTGCCTGTATGAACGCGCGGCGGCTGCGGCGGGGGTGACTCCGGCGGCGTTTGGCGGAGTGGCTGCGTGGAGGCCGGCGGCGACGCTGGAGGGCTTGCTGGAGCAGAGCAGTCAGGTGCTGCTGCCGGTGCGTTTCCTGATCGAGAGCAAGGAGATTGCGGACTTGCAGGAGCTGGTGCTGTACGGCATCAAGGGAGCTTCAGCCTATGCGGCGCATGCGCTGGCGCTGGGCGCGGGCGATCCGCAGACGTTTGCGAAGATCCACGAGGTGCTGGAGTTTCTGACGCACGAGGCTCCGACGGCGGAGGAGTTGCTGACGACGGCGCTGGCGGTGGGCGAGCTGAACTATCGCGTGATGCAGGTGCTGGATAAGGCGCATACCGATACGTTCGGGCACCCGCAGCCGGCGAAGGTGAGGCTGGGTGCGCGCAAGGGGAAGGCGATCCTGGTTTCAGGACATGATCTGCATGACCTGTATGCGCTGCTGGAACAGACGCAGGGGACGGGCATACAGGTGTATACGCACGGGGAGATGCTGCCGGCGCATGGGTATCCGACGCTGAAGGCGTTTGAGCACCTGGCGGGCAACTACGGCGGTGCGTGGTATGCGCAGGCCGATGAGTTTGCGGATTTTCCGGGCGCGATCCTGATGACGTCGAACTGCATTCAGCAGCCGAAGGTGTCGTACAAGGAGCGGATCTTTACGTCGGGCGCGGTGGCGTGGCCGGAGGTGCTGCATATTGCGGACCAGGACTTTGCGCCGGTGATTGCAGCGGCGCTCGAGGCTCCGGGATATGCGGAGGACGGCGCGGAGGAAGAGATCACGGTCGGCTTTGGGCACAATGCGGTGCTGGGCGTTGCGGACAAGGTGGTCGCAGCGGTGAAGGCGGGAGCGATCCGGCACTTCTTCCTGGTGGGCGGATGCGATGCGGCGCGCGCGGGGAGAAGCTACTATACGGAGCTGGCGGAGTCGGTGCCGAAGGACTGCATGCTGATGACGCTGGGCTGCGGAAAGTTCCGGTTCAACAAGCTGGAGTTTGGCGAGATTGGGGGGCTGCCGCGGCTGCTGGATGTGGGGCAGTGCAACGATACGTACTCGGCGATTCAGATTGCGCTGGCGCTGGCGAATGCGTTTGAGTGCGGGGTGAATGAGCTGCCGCTGTCGCTGGTGCTGTCGTGGTATGAGCAGAAGGCGGTGGCGGTGCTGCTGACGCTGCTGCATCTGGGAGTGCGGAATATCCGCGTGGGACCGACGCTGCCGGCGTTCCTGTCGCCGGGCGTGCTGGCGCTGCTGAAGGAGAAGTACAACCTGATGGCCATTACCAGTGCGGAAGAAGACCTGGCGGCGATGCTCGCGTAAGGAGGTTGGCGAAGCCCGGAGAGTGGGGACTCTCCGGGCGGTGGGTTTGTTTGGGAAGAACGGGCGCGCTGCGCGCGGGAAGCAGGTTCCTCGCTGCGCTAGGAATGACAGACAGAAAGGCAACGGCAAGGGCAACGGCGATGATGAGCGGCGGCGGAGACTGCTAGACTTTTGGCTATGAGCGATGGACGGATGGAGTTGGCGGGGGTTTTGGAGCGGACGGCGCTGCTGTCTACGTTGACGCCGGCGGAGATTCAGTTGCTGGCTGCGCGGACGGTGCGGAGAAGGTTCGGGGCGGGGGAGCTGCTGTTCTCCGAGGGAGAGCCGTGCCATGGGTTGCACATTATTGCCGAGGGGAGGGTGCGGATCTTCAAGACGTCGCTGGGGGGGCGGGAGCAGGTGCTGGCGATGAATGTGCCGGGGGAGTCGGTGGCGGAGCTGCCGGTGTTCGATGGGGGAGCGTATCCGGCGTCGGGGGTGGCGGTGGAGGGGGTGGAGATTGCGTTTATCTCGCGGGAGGATTTCCAGGGGTTCTGCATGGAGCATCCGCAGGTGGCGATGAAGATGCTGGCGGTGGTGGGCGGGCGGCTGCGGCGGCTGGTTGCGATTATTGAGGAGCTGTCGTTTACGACGATTCGGCAACGGTTGATCTCGGTGCTGTTGCGGCTGGCGGAGACGGAAGGGCTGCGGACGGAGCGGGGGGTGGAGTTTCTGCTGCCGGGGAGCCATCAGGAGCTGGCAAGCCAGTTGGGGACCGTGCGGGAGTTGATCTCGCGGAACCTGATGCGGCTGCAGGCCGAGGGAATGCTGGAGGTGGATGCGCGGCAGATTGTGGTGCGGGATGTGAAGGGGCTCGCGGGTTTGCTGGGGTCGGCCGGGTAGGGTTGCTGGTTGGTCTTTGGGAAAGGCAGGGGGCTCTCCACTGCGCTTCGCTGCGGTCGAGAGGACGGAGCATGGGGAAGGGAGAAGCAGATTCCTTCGCTTCGCTGCGGAATGACAACCAAAAAAGCAAAAGCAAAAGCAAAAGCAAAAGCAACGGCAAAAGCAAAAGCAGATCCCTACGGGATGACAACCAAAAAGGCAACGGCAACGGCAACGGCAACGGCAAAGGCAAAGGCAACGGCAAAGGCAAAGGCAAAGGCAGAAGCAACTGCAAAGATCGATGCGGAGATTCTTCGCTTCGCTATGGATGACGGCGGGAGATTGGAAGATAAGCAGAAGCGGAGAGCTGCGTGTGGACCGCGGCGGCGGGAGTTTGGCTGGGGATGGGTTTAGTGGTTGTAGTCGTCGGCGTGGGGGACTAGCTGCTGGTAGACGGAGGTGGGGAGGTGGGTCTGCCAGTGGTCGGTGGCTCGGGCGAGGCCGATGAGCCCGAAGAAGATGACGGCCAGAATGACGACGATGGTGCGCGGTTGCAGGGCGCGGCCGTGCCAGCGGGCGTTGGAGAGGGCTAGCGATTGGAGGGCGGGGCTGGCGTCCGCGGGGGTCGAGACGGCGGGCGTGCGGCGCGGCGGGAGGGCGAAGTTGAGGGCGTTCTCGGCAGGGCAGGCGGCGATGCAGCTTAGGCATCCGGCGCACTCGGCCGAGCGGATGGTGACGAGTTGGGCGACGGGGAGGTTGGAGGGGCAGGCCTTGTTGCACTTGTTGCAGTCGATGCAGGCGGCGGGGTCGCGGCGGATTTTTACGGGGCTGAGCATGGAGACCAGGCCCATGAGGGCTCCGTAGGGGCAGAGGAAGTGGCACCAGAAGTTCTTGATCAGTACGGAGAGAAGGACGATGGTGGCGAGGACCGCAAGGCCGATGATGCTCATGTTGCGGAAGAAGTTGAGCATCTTGACGTCGGCGATGATGCCGAAGGGTGCGAGGAGGAATTGCTGGAGGGCGTCGGCGGACATGGTGACGACGACGTAGAGGAAGAAGGCCAGGAGGATGTACTTGAGGCTGCGCAGGGGTATGTCGAGCCAGCGGGGGAGGATGAGGTTGCGGCCGAAGAGGCGCTGGCCGAGGCGCCAGAGGTATTCGGAGACGGTGCCGACGGGGCAGAGCCAG
>JAJZFE010000201.1 GCA_021798655.1 Acidobacteriota bacterium
ACGAACCAGGACAGCCAGTTTCACAACGTTGCAGCGCGGTTTGTCGCTTTTCTGGAAGAGTCTGGAGCCCTCCTGCTGTACACATCACAGAACCTGGCCGAGTTCTGGAATGTATGTACACGACCCGTCCCGAGCGGTCTCGGTCTATCCATCGAAGACACCGTGCTTCGCATTGAAAAGATCGAGAAGCGCTTCCTGTTTTTACCTGAGACGGAGTCGACGGATCGGGTGTTCAAAGATCTTTTGCTTCGCTACAGGGTGAGAGGCATTCAGGTCCATGATGCACGCCTAGCCGCAGTCATGCTTTCCAGCGGAGTCAAGGAGATCGCCACCTTCGACAAGGATGACTTCCGGCGCTTTACTGAACTGACTGTCATTCACCCGCAAGACATCAGCAGTTAGCTACTCGTGGCGTAGCGCGACGACGGGGTCCATGCGTGCGGCGCGCATCGCGGGCACCAGGCCGGAGACGATGCCCACCACCGACAGAATGAGAAACGAGACGACCATCGTGTTGGTGGAGGCGCGCAGGAAGATGTCTCCGTCGTGGTTTGCGGTCTTGTAGATGGCGGAGTAGAGCGGCATCGGCGGAATGATGTGCCCGGCCGCAACAGCGACCACCATGCCCAGAACGCCGGCGATGAGCGTGAGCACCAGGCTCTCCAGCAGGAAGTGCAGCATGATGTCGCGGCGACGCGCGCCGAGGGCTTTCATCAGGCCGATCTCGCGGGTGCGCTCGCTGACCGAGACGAGCATGATGTTCATCACGCCGACGCCGCCGACGGCCAGCGTCATGGCGCCGATGATGCCGAGCAGCACCTGCAGCGCGATGCCGAACTGCACCATCTGCTTGGCGTCGTCGATGGTGTCCCACGCGCTGACAGCCTTGTCGTCGCGCGGGTCAAAGTGATGGCGCTGCGCGAGCACGGTGCGCACGGCCTGGATGGCTTGCAGGTGCATCGCCGGCGATGACGGCTGGAAGACGATCATGTCCGGCGCGACCTGGTTGCGCAGCGTGCGCATGGTGTCGAAGGGCACAAAGACGTTTTCGTTGTCAGGACCGTTGTTCGACGAGTCCTGAATTTTATTGCGCAGCACGCCGATGACAGTGAAGGGCTGGCCTTCAATCTGCACGACCTCACCGACCGGAGGATAGCCGTTGAAGAGCTTCTCTGCGGCGTGCAGGCCGAAGATGACGACCTGGCGATGTTCGGTGAAGTCGGCGGCCTCGAAGTAACGGCCCTGCTCGACGTCAAGCCGCCTCATGCGGCCGTAGGGCAGGTCGATGGCCTTGGCCTGGATGTTGACGGTCTTGGGTCCGTACTTGATGCTGAAGCCGTCGTCGGTCTCGCGCGAGACGGCGCTGAGGAAGGGAAGCGAGTCGCGCACGGCTTCGGCGTCGCCTTCGACGAAACGGATCTTCTGGCCGGAGCGTTCGCCGCCGGCCTGCATGGAGGTCTGTCCGCCCCACATCATGACGACGTTGTTGCCGATGCCGAGGAAGCCTTCCATCACGGCGTCGCCGACGCCGCGGCCGTAGCTGATGAGCAGCACGACGGTGACCAGGCCCCACAGGATGCCGAGCATGGTGAGCGCCGAGCGCACGCGGTTGCGGTTGAGCGATTCGATGGATTCGGTGAAGACCTCACGCAGGTTCATGGCTACTCCGTCCTCAGGCATTCGATTGGCGTCATGCTGGCGGCGCGCAGCGCAGGGTAGGTGCCGGCAGAGACGGTGATGATGCCCAGCGTGACGAGCGACGAGATGACCGCAGCCGCAGAGATGACCGGGTGCGGCACGAAGTCTGGCAGCGGCAGCGCGCGGATGAGCAGGCAGATGCCCACGCCGCTGATGAGGCCGGCCGCGCCGCTGACCAGCGTGATGATCGCCGACTCCACGAGAAACTGGCGGCGGATGTCGCGTGCGGTTGCGCCGAGCGCCTTGCGGACGCCGATCTCGCGGGTGCGCTCGGAGACGGCGACCAGCATGATGTTCATGACGCCGATGCCGCCGAGCAGCAGCGTCAACAGCGCGACGGCGGCGAAGAAGAGCGTCATCACATAGAAGATGCGGTCGGTGAACTGCGCGCCTTCGAGCGTGTCCCACACCCAGAGAGCGTCGAGGTCTTCGGCCTCGAAGTGGTGGCGGTCGGCGAGAATCTGCCGCACCTCGCGCAGCGCGGCGACGTGCTGCGCCGCCGATACGGGTTGCACGACGATGTTGTTGATGGTGCCCGGTGGCGCGGCCTGCGCGTCCGGGCCGGTGCCCTTGAAGTCCGGCGGGAAGTCGCGCTCCATCGCAGAGAACGGCACGAAGAGCTGCGTGTTGTCCGGGCCGGAGCCGTAGCTGCCGTTCTGCTGCTTGGCCGCGAGGACGCCGATGACGGTGTACGGATAGCCTTCAATCAGCAGCGGCTGGCCGATGGCTGGCTTGCCAGGATAGAGCTGGCGAAAGCTCTCTGCGCCGAGCAGGACGACGCGCGCGCCATTGGCTTCATCGTCGCCGGTCATCAGCCGGCCCTCCTGCACCTTCAGCGAGCGGAACTGCTGGTACTGTGGCCAGATGCCGCGAACGGCGCGGCTGGATGCGTTCCACTGGCTGACCTCGCTGACGGTGCGGCGAATCTCCGGCGAGACGGTCTTGATGAGTGGCGCGAGCTGCTGGATGGCGATGGCGTCGTCGATCGAGAGCATGATGTCGCGGCCGGAGGCGTAGCCGCCGGAGGGCATCGCGGTCTTGCCGCCGAAACAGATCGCAATGTCTGTGCCGATGGTCTTGAGGCGTTCATGCTGGTCGCGACCGAAGCCGATGCCCAGGCCGACCAGCAGAATGACCGAGGTGATGCCCCACAGGATTCCGAACATGGTGAGAAAGCTGCGGAGTTTCGACTCCCACAGGGCAGCCAGCGTTTGGCGAAATATCTCGAGGATCGGCATCGGAGGCAGAGTCGTGCAGAGGTGGATACGCGGCGGGAGGCCGGCTGGTTCCCGGCACGGGAGACTTTCTGCTGCGCGGACGCCGCGAGCGAGAGTACACGCCGAGGCTGCGCTCACAGCGAAAGCCGGCTTTGAGGAACAGCACTGACCGAATGGAGGGATGGCACTGCCGGCGGAAGCGTCGACCTTTGCTCAGTGCTTTATGATGGGGCTGTGGCTTCCATCACGCGGGCGTGGTGAAATCGGCAGACACAGCGGACTTAAGAAAATTGAGTGCCCGTCCGGGAAACCGGCGGAGTAGAACTGCTCAAAGTCGGGGAAACCTTGAATGGCAATCCCGAGCCAAGCCCGAAGATCTTCGGGAAGGTGTAGAGACTAGATGGGCAGCACCTAATCCTCTCGCGAGGCATGGTGAAGGGATAGTCCAGACCACGAACTCGGCGACCGAGGCGGCGAAAGTCGAAGTGGTATGAAAATCCGCAGACCCTAACAGGTCGTGGGGGTTCAAGTCCCCCCGCCCGCACCACTTGCGCAGGCTTGGCGTCAGCCTCGCTGCACCTGCGCGGAACAAGGGCGACTCCGCACGAACTCCACGTTGGTGTCTCTCCACGACGTCCAGCTTCTCCTATGCTGACCCCTATCTTTCCGGCCGCGCGCCCTACACGGTCAGCTACAACTTCGGTGTGCAACAGCTGCTCACTCGCAACCTCACGATGAACGTGGATCACGCGGCCGACCAGTCGCACTTCCTCGTCGGCGGCGGACGCGGCTATTACCCAAGACCAGATGATGCTGCAGTATCAGATGCTCGGATCGCTGCTCAAGCAGCTGCCCAACTCCATGGACAAGAGCAGCACAGGCGGTGGTGGGGAGGTCTTCTCCATCGTCACCGAGGTCTCTGGCGGTCCGATCAGCATCGCCGGCTTCAGACGCCCGGCTCCTGCTACCCGTCGTATAGCCCGACCTTCTCTGGCTCGCTGTGGATCAACGGCGGCTACAACTCCGGCAACGTCCCCCGCAACGCGCCGTACAACCTCTACAGCATGGGCAATTACGATTTCGATGCGGGTATCAAGCGCGCCTTCCCGCTCTACAAACGCACTACACACGCCTTACCAGGCCGACGGGTTGAACGTCACCAATCACGTGCAGTTCGGCGGACTGGGAACCTCGCTCGCATCGCCGCAGTCCTTTGGCACCATCGCCGGGCAGAACAACGGCTCGCGCGATCTTCAGCTGGCCGCTAAGATCAACTTCTAACCTGTCGCCAGGCGCAGCCCATGTTTCAACAGGACACCGCATGACCGCTTTCGATCTCTGGACTCGCCGCCGCTTCCTTCTCAGCACCGCCGCCACGGCCGCGTTCGCTGCGCGCCCCGACTGGGGCCAGGCCGTGCAGTCTGCCGCTACGTCGCCCGAAGAGATCGCCGGCTCCATCCGCGCTCTGCTGCGCGGACACACCGCGCGCCCGCTGCGCTATCGCCCGGTCGACAACGGCTTCGCCATCCGCAACGGCAGCGAGTTCTTCAACCGGCCGCTCTACGGGCCCAACAACGCCTTCCGCGTGGACTGCGGAGACCTGCCCGAGTTCTCGCTCTACCTGCCCGGCCACGGCGGCAATCTGCGCCTCGGCATCGCCCAGGGCGCACAGGCAAAGTGGCTCTCCAGCGCCGCGCAGATCGACGCCACCTATCGCGCCGGTCGCATGATCTACCGCATCGCGGACCCTCTGCTGGGCAGCGCTCAGCTTACTGTTGAAGCGGTGACGCTTGGCCAGGGCTCGGGGTTGATCTTGCGCGTGCGCGCTTCGCAGCTTCCAGATGAGCCAGAGATCAGGCTCATCTGGGCCTTTGGCGGCGTCAGCGGCCGCAAGGGCAAACGGGGTGGCGACATCGGCTGCGAGTCCGAGCCCGTCAGCCAGTTTTTTCAGGTTCGCCCGCAGGAGTGCGCCGGCAACAACTACACGCTAGCTGGCAACACGGCACGACTGCACAGCACCGCCGCCGATCTGCAACTCACCTTTCCAACGAGCGCGTCGTTGCAGCTCAGCGATGGTGCTCGATGGAACGAGCCGTGG
Organism: Acidobacteriota bacterium; assembly: GCA_021798655.1. Next base: position 5,014 of record JAJZFE010000201.1, read on the forward strand.
CAGCAGCTGCTCCACGCATCGGACACCACATCGCTGCCCATTCTCATTGGCTCCGCGCCACTCCTCGGCAAACAGTCAACAGAGGACGCGCTCTACCTCTGCATCGAACGCGAACCGGCAGCTTCAACGCGCGCAGACCTCGCTGCCATCGTCTCCGCACGCTGCACCGAGCTTGACGCACTCGCGGCGCGCCTGAAGCTGCACACCAGCGACCCGTTCGTCGATGCCCTCGGCGGCGCGCTCGCTGTCGCAGGAGATGCGCTGTGGGACAACGCGCAGCATTGCGTGATGCACGGTGCCGTCGCCTGGCGCATGCCGCTCGCGGGATGGCGCGGTCCCTACGTGCTCGACGCGCTCGGCTGGCACGAGCGGCTGCGTGAGCATGCGCGCCACTGGATCGCGCGGCAGAACCAATCACCCGTCACGACGGCAATTCCCGCGCTCGGCGGACCGGACCCGACCTCGCACCTCGCGCGGTCCGAGTCCATGCTGCACAGCTCCGGCGACCTCTCGCACAATCATTACGACATGAACCTCGTCTTCTTCGACGCCGTGCTGCGTCACCTGCAGTGGACCGGCGATGTGGACTTCGCGCGTGAGATCTGGCCTGCGTTCAAGCTGCATCTGGCCTGGGAGCAGCGGCTCTTCCGTCGTCTGTATACTGCGCCGTCGGGTCGACAGCTTCAGCTCTACGAAGCGTACGCGTGCATCTGGGCCAGCGACAACCTGCAATACAACGGTGGCGGCGCGGCTCACTCCTCAGCCTACAACCTCTTCGCACATCGCCAGGCGGCGGCGCTCGCACGGTTGCTTGGCGAAGACAGCGCACCCTTCGAGGCAGAGAGCGCGGCTATCCTCGCGGGTATGCGCGAGCTGCTCTGGCTGCCGTCGCAGGGCGCATTCGCCGAGAGCAAGGACCTCATGCAGCCGCAGACCGTCTACACCTCGCCGGCGCTCTGGACGGTCTATCACTCGATCGACTCCCGCGTGCCCACGCCGCGCGAGGCCTGGCAGATGGCTGCCGAGCGGCTCGCCGCGCTGCCTGCCGTGCCTGTCGAAGGCGAAGGCGTTCCTCCAGGCGGAGTGATGCTCTCCTGCTCGGACTGGCTGCCGTACGAGTGGTCGCTCAATCTTCTCCTGCTTGCAGAGAACATGCACATGGCGCTCGCGCTCTGGCAGGCAGGTATGGCCGATGAAGCCTTCAGCCTCTTCAAAGGCAGTCTCCTCGACTCGCTCTATCAAGGCCTCACGCCCGGCAACTTCCACATGACCTCGCAGCTCGACGATCATCGCCAGGAGGCCCAGCGCGACTTTGGCGACCCCATCGGCATCACCTCGCGCGCACTCGTCGAAGGTCTCTTTGGTCTCACGCCCGACCTGCTCGCAAACCAGCTTCTACTGCGTCCCGGCTTTCCCGCGCACTGGACTGAGGCCAGCCTGCAACACCCCGACTTCGATCTCGCATGGCAGCGCAACGGCGACCACGAAACGCTGAGCTTCACCCCACGCTTCGCAAAACCCGCCACCCTGCAACTCGCGTTGCGCGCCCCACGCACGGGCCTGCCGATTGTCCGCGTGAACGGAATCGCGCAGCGTGCAACGTTCGACGCCGAAGCCGTCGGCTCGCCAGTGCTCTTGATTGAAGCGCCGCCTGCAACGCACTGGTCGATCGAAGTCCACTGGCAGGGCGAACGCGCCGATGCTCCGCCTGCACCCCAGTCCTGCGCGATTGGCGACAGGGTGCTTGGCGATGACGCGCTCGCAAGCATCGACGATCCGCAGGGCTGTCTGCATCACGGACGCGCCGCCCTCGCCGGACACCACACCGTCTTTGTGCATCGTCACCGCGAGGCTTGTAGCTGGTGGCTGCCGATCGCGCTCAATATCCAGGCCACGCCAGCGCCAGCTACACACATCGACGTCGCCGGTCGCATGGAGCCACTCGATCTCTCCTCGCATCTCACGCACCGCATCACCGACATCTTCAACCGCACCTACGCAGCGCCTCGTTCGCTTTTCTGCTCGCTCTCCATCCCTTCGAACGGCATCGGCGGCTGGGCCACCTTCGACCGCCACCCGCTCATCGACGACAGCGGCCTGCGCGCTCTGGGCGGCGAGCTTCGCATCCCCAGCGGCATCACCTTTCGCACGCCCGCCGGCAACACTGCGGCCAACTGTCGCTTCCTGTCGCACTGGCAGCAGGACGCACCGGCGCTCTCGGTGCCTCTCAGCGGCTCTGCACGCAGCTGCGCGGTGCTACTCGCCGGAACCACGTTTCCCCAGTGCAGCCGCATGGTTCACGCCACTCTGCGCGTTCAGTACACGGACGGAACCCACGCTGAACTCCAGCTCCGCAACCCTGAAAACTGGTGGCCCATCGAGCAGGACTACCTCATCGACGACTATCTCTTCGTCGACACCGCTGCGCCACCGGCGCGCGTCGATCTCGCCACCGGCACGGTGCGTGTGCTTGACCTCGACAGCTTCAAAGGCCGCGGGCGCACCGTGCCCGGTGGCGCTGCGAGCGTGATCACCTTCGCGCTCGACCCCGGAAAGACGCTGGCCGAACTCACCATCCACGTCGAGCTCTACGGCATCGTCTTTGCTCTACTCGCCGCTACGCTCGTGCGTTAGCACAACGGTAGAAAGCGTCGCGCCTTTTGAGGCTCGCTCCACGATATCCGTGATATAGTCCCGCTATTCACCGCAATTCGTTCGAACCAGCATCGGAGGGTAGCGCGCGTGGCAGTCACCATCACCGGTTTATCGAAGACCTATCCCAACGGCGTCAAGGCGCTCAAGAACCTTTCGCTCACGATTGGCAACGAGATGTTCGGCCTGCTCGGCCCCAACGGCGCGGGTAAATCATCGCTGATGCGGACCATCGCCACGCTGCAGGACCCCGACTCCGGCTCCGTGTATCTGGACGACATCGACGTGCTGAAGGACAAGACTGCCGTGCGCCGCGTGCTCGGCTATCTGCCGCAGGAGTTCGGCGTGTATCCGAAGATGTCTGCGCTTGATATGCTGCGGCACCTCGCGGTGATGAAGGGCATCGTCAACAAGACCGAGCGCAACGAGATGGTCGAGGCGCTGCTCAACCAGACCAACCTGTGGGACGCGCGCAAGAAGTCGCTCTCCACCTACTCCGGTGGCATGAAGCAGCGCTTCGGTATCGCGCAGGCTTTGCTGGGCAGCCCGAAGCTCATCATCGTAGACGAGCCCACCGCCGGGCTCGATCCCGCCGAGCGCAACCGCTTTCTGAATCTACTCAGCTCCATCGGCTCCAACGTCACGGTCATCCTCTCCACGCACATCGTGGAGGACGTACGCGAGCTCTGTCCGCGCATGGCCATCATCGCCGCCGGCGAGCTGCTGCTGGAAGGCGCACCGGCCGAAACGCTTGCTGCTCTGCGCGGCAAAATCTACTCGAAGATTGTCGCGACCGATGACGAGCTGCGCGCGCTCGAATCGTCGCTGCAGGTCATCTCCACACACCTGGTCGGCGGCCTGCATGAGGTACGCATCTATGCGGACACTTCTCCGGGCGAGGGCTTTGTGCCCGTCGACTCCGGCCTCGAAGATGTCTACTTCCTCAATCTCGCGCGGCAGAGCCAGGCCGCGAAGAACTGACCCCAGCCACAAGGAGCCGTCACCATGACCATGTTCTGGGAGTTCTTCACCTTCGAGCTCAAGTTCCGCCTGAAGAGCGTGTCCACCTACGTGTACTTCGCGTTGTGGTTCATCTTTGAGTTTCTCAGCATCGCCAGCGAGAGCTTCGGCACCATCGGCAACGGCAACGGCAAGGTGCTGTTGAACGGGCCGTACGCCAACACCTTCAACTACATCAATGCGAGCTTCTTCGGCGTCATCGTCATCGCCGCCATCTTCGGCACGTCCATCCTGCGCGACTTTCAGCGCGACACGATCCAGATCCTCTTCACCAAACCAGTCTCCAAGTTTGCCTACCTTGGCGGGCGCTGGGCAGGTTCGTTTGTTGCTGCGGTCTTCGCTTTTTCGGGCATGGTCTTCGGCGGCTTCGCGGGCACGCTCGCTCCATGGGCCGACCATACCCGCATCGCGCCGAACCATCTCTCCTGGTATCTGCAGCCGTTCTTCTCCGTCGTCGTGGTGCAGATATTCTTCCTCGGCTCCCTCTTCTTCCTGGTGGCCGCGCTCTCGCGCAAGATCTTCATCGTCTACCTGCAGGGCGCAGCGATCTTCATGCTCTACATCATCGGCGTGAACGCCTTCGCTGCGACGCGCTCGCTGGAGCACTTCTGGTCTGGCATCCTGGATCCCGTCGGCCTGCTCTTTAACGACGCCATCACGCGCTACTGGACGGTCGTAGAAAAAAACTCGCTGCTCTACTCCTGGTCGCCGCACGCCGCGGGCGGTGTCTTTCTCTACAACCGCCTGCTCTGGATCTCGGTCGGCATCGTCGCGTTGCTGGCCGTGTGGAAGCTCTTTTCTATGTCGGTGGAAACGCTGACCGCGACCGCAAGCAGCCGCCGCGCCAAGGCGCAGCGCGAGCAGGAGGTGGCTGTCGCTGGCCGCCGTCGCAGCCTGGTCGCCGTGGCTTTACCCAAGGTGCACACCGTCTTCGCGCCCGGCACCACGTTTGCCCAACTGGTCTCACTCACGCGCATCCGCGTCTCCAACATCGTCCATGAGATTCCGTTCTGGGGTCTGATGATCCTCATGGTCGCACTGGCCATGAACAACGGCCACTTCGCCGGCCACATCAACGACTCGGACGTCTGGCCGGTGACGTACCTCATGCTCTCTGCGGTCGAGGGCATCTCCACTCTCTTTCTCTTCATCGTCGCAAGCCTCTATGCAGCAGAGCTCGTCTGGCGCGAGCGCGACACCCGCTTCGCCGGCATCCACGATGCGCTGCCCATGCGCGAGTCGACCGACTGGCTCTCCAGGTTCTTCGCGCTCTGCTTTGTCGAGCTCATGCTGCTCACCGTCGTCGGCCTCTGCGGCATTCTCACCCAGACCATCGCCGGCTACTACCACTACGAGCTGCTGCAGTACGCCAAGGAGCTGTACCTCGTCACCTTCCCGCAGGTGCTCATCTTTGTGCTGCTGGCGTTCTTTATTCAGACCGTGGTTTCGAACAAGTTCATAGGCCACGGCATCGTCATCGGCATCTTCA
>JAJZFE010000345.1 GCA_021798655.1 Acidobacteriota bacterium
AGGGCAAGCTGGTTCCGGGGCTGACGTGGCGCGACGTGCGAGTGTATGAGAATGGCCTGCGTCAACAGATGAAGTTCTTCTCGGTGGATCCGATGCCGCTGTCGGTCTCGCTGGTGATCGACCAGAGCGTGACGCAGGACACGATGGAGAAGATCAACGATTCGTTGAGCGCGCTGCAGGGAGCGTTCTCGAACTATGACGAGGTTGCGGTCTTCACGTACGACAACGGCGTGACGAAGCAGACCGGCTTTACGGCAGCGCAGAGCGCGCGGCTGGGCGTGATTCTGGACCGCAGCAAGGGCAAGGGACGCGAGGCGCTGATGCCGCTGGGCGGTCCGCTGGACAGCCCCGGCAGCATCAACAATCGCCCCATCGACCCGAACTTCAACCGCGGCACCAACGCCGGTACGATGACGATCAATGCGCCCAAGGAGCGCCACACGCTGAACGACGCGATCCTGGCCGCTGCGCAGGAGACCGTGACCGCGCCGCGCGGCCGCCGCCGCATCGTCTACGTCATCTCCGACGGCAAGGAGGCCGGCAGCCAGGTCAGCGAGAAGCAGCTGATCAAGTATCTGCAGACCAACAACATTCAGGTGTACTCGACGCTGGTGGGCGACTCGTCGGTTCCGGGGCTGGGTTTCCTGGATCGCATTCACCTGCCGATGACCATGCGCGACGACGTGCTGCCGCGCATCTGCGCCTCCACCGGCGGACAGACCGACCCGGAGTTCCGTCTGCGCGGGATTGAAAACAGCTTTGCGAAGATCACCGAAGAGGTACGGACGCAGTACACGGTGGGCTATACGACGCATGAGTCTCCGTTCAACGAGAAGTTCCGCAAGGTGGAGGTTCGCGTGTTGCGGCCGGGCCTTACGGTGATTGCGGAGGACGGCTACTACCCGAACGCGCGCGACAGCCGCCCGACGCCGACGACTCCGTCGGCTGCGCCGTAGTGGCGGCGGCAGAAAGAACGGCGCTGATCGCGCTGGCCTCCGCCGCCTCCTGGGGCGGCGGAGACTTTTGCGGCGGCATGGGCGCGAAGACGGCCACGCCGGGCCTCGCGGGCACGATTCGTTTTGTGATGCTGGCACAGGCGGTCAGCCTGGTGGTGCTGACGGCGGTTCTGTTTGCGCAGCACGCTGCGTGGCCGCACGGTGCGCCGCTGTTCTGGGCGCTGGCCGCAGGCATGTGTGGGGGACTCGGGCTGGTTACGTTCTACAAGGCGCTCAGCCGCGGTGGCATGGGCGTGCCGGCGGCTATCAGCGGGCTGCTGGCGGCGGCGATTCCGGCGGCCGTGTCCAGCGTGCTGGAGGGCGTTCCCGGCACGTTGCGACTGATGGGCTTTGCCGTGGCCGCAGTAGCTATCTGGCTGGTGGCGGCGGGCGACTCGCCGGAGAGCGTTGGCGGCGTCTCCGCGCAGGCCCGCGGCACCATGGCGCTTACACTCTTCTCCGGCGCGGCGTTTGGACTTTACTTTGTCGGGCTCAAGCTGGCGAACCCGCTTGGCGACCTGATGCCGACGGCGATCGCCCGCGCCAGCGGCCTGGCGCTGCTGGCTGTGATGCTTGTGGCTCTCAGGCTCCGCGGCAGGAGAGGGAATCCGGCGGATTCTGGCGGCTCGCGGAACTGGCTGGTGGGCTGGCCTTGGGCGCTGGCCGTGGCGCTGCTCGATACCGGCGGCAACATTCTGTTCGTCGCCGCGACGCGTGCCGGTCGGCTCGATGTGGCCTCCGTGCTGGCCAGCCTCTACCCGGCGGTGACGATCCTGCTGGCCGCATGGCAGCTGCATGAACGGCCCACACGGCGGCAGGTGGCGGGTATGGCCACGGCCATCGCTGCGGTGGTGATGATTACGCTGTAGCGCCGCAGCTACTTCACAGCCTTCGATTCGAGCCCCACCGCTGCCTTTGCAGCGGCCTGCAGCGAGAGCTTCTTCAGGTTCAGGCCGGTGGGGTTGAAGCTCGCCTTCGGAAACTTCAGCTGCAGCGCGCGCATGGCGTCGATGACCACCTGGCTGACGGCGGCGTTGCGATACCACTTGTGGTCCGCGGGGATGACGAACCACGGCGCGCACTTGCTGCTGCTGTGCGAGAGCAGGTGTTCATACGCGGCGGTGTACTGCGGCCAGTACTGGCGCTCGACGAGGTCGGCGGGCGAGAGCTTCCAGTGCCTGTCCGGGTCGTCGATGCGCGCCTGGAGGCGTGCGGTCTGCTCCTGCTGCGAGACGTGCAGGAAAAACTTGAGCACGACGACGTCGTTGTCGGCCAGCGTCTGCTCCCACTTATTGATGTCGTGGAGGCGCTTTTTGACGGTCTTCTTGTCGATGAGCCCGTGCACGGCGGGTGCGAGCACGTCCTCATAGTGCGAGCGGTTGAAGATGCCGATCATGCCGCGCGCGGGCGTCTCCTTCTGGATGCGCCAGAGGAAGTCGTGGCGTGCCTCGTCGGGGGTGGGCACCTTGAAGCTGGCAACGTTGCAGCCCTGCGGGTTGATGCCGGAGAAGATGTGGCGGATGACGCCGTCCTTGCCGGCGGTGTCCATGCCCTGCAGCACGATGAGCATGGCCCTGGACTGCGCCGCGTAGAAGACCTGCTGGAGCTCCGCAAGCTGCCGGGTATGCTCGGCGAGCAGCAGCTCTCCGGCGGCCTTGTCGGCGATGCCGTCGGTGGTGGTGGTGGAGAAGTCGCTGAGGCGAACATTTTTGCCGGGCTTGACGAGGTACGGCGACGAGAGCTTCATAGATGTGTTATCAGATGCAAAAGGACGAGCCGAAGCTCGCCCGTTTTGCGTTGGATCCTTGAGGTAGTTGGTGCGTCGCAGCGGCTACGCGGCGGGCGGCTTGATGTCGTCGCCGGGCTTGGGCGTGACGGCGTGCGCGTCGGCGGGCTTCACGGTGTCTTTGGTGTCTTCGGTGATGCCCTTCATGCCGTCCTTGAAGCCCTTGAGGCCTTCGCCAAGTCCCTTGCCGAGCTCAGGCAGCTTCTTGCCGCCGAAGAGCAGAATGGCGATTCCGGCGACGATGATGAGGTGCCAGGGTTGAAAGAGTTCCATCGTAAGTCTCCTTGCATAGGCTGGGCGTACCAGCAGGCGATCTGGGGCCGTTGAGCCCGAACAACCACATTGTCGCACGTTCCAACGGCGTCTGTTCGTTTACGCGCCGGAAGCCCGTTTGGATGCCCGGCGGAGGTAGCATAGAGAGTATGGAGAATGTGCTTCGTAACACGCGCGTGACGCTGGAGATGATCAAGTGGGAGCACTCGATCTTTGCGCTGCCGTTTGCCCTGACGGGCGCGGTTCTGGCGGCCGGGGGCTGGCCCCACCTGGTCACGCTGGGCTGGATTCTGCTTTGCATGGTGAGCGCGCGTTCGGCGGCGATGGCCTTCAACCGGCTGGTGGACGCGAAGATCGATGCCGCGAACCCGCGCACGGCGATGCGCGCGATTCCAGCAGGGCAGCTTTCGCCGGGTTTTGTGGCGGCGTTCACGGTGGTGGCTGCGGCGCTGTTTGTCTTTGCGTCGGCGATGCTGAACCGGTTGACGCTGGAGCTTGCGCCCTTTGCGCTGCTGGTGGTGCTGAGCTACAGCTACATGAAGCGAGTGACGCGGTGGAGCCACCTGGTGCTGGGGCTCGCGCTGGGCATTGCGCCGTCGGCCGCATGGATCGCGGTGCGCGGCACCTACGATCCGCGCATGTTGCTGCTTACCGGCATTGTGATCCTGTGGGTGGGCGGGTTTGATGTGCTGTACGCGTGCCAGGACTTCGACTACGACCGCGAGGTCGGGCTGTTCAGCGTGCCGGCGACGTTCGGGCTGGAGGGTGCGTTCTGGCTGGCGCGCGCGATGCACCTCGGCGTGCTGGTGCTGCTCTACTTTCTGGTGCGCGCGTTTGCGCTGGGGCCTGTGGCGCTGGCCGGCATGGGCGTGGTGGCGCTGCTGCTGGCGTATGAGCACTCGATCATCAGCCCGAAGGACCTGCGCCGGATGAACGCAGCCTTCTTCACGCTGAACGGCATCATCTCGGTGGTCTTCTTCGCGGCCGTGGCGATCGACGTCCTGGTGCGCCGATAGCACCTGTTGCTTGCTGACGCAGCTGAGGCCCGCTCTGTAGCGGGCCTCGGCTGCATTGGAGGAGTTTGCGGGTGCGGCGTTACGAGTTCTTGTGGTCCGTGCTCACTGCGTGCTGAATGCGTTCCTTCACATTCTGCGCCGTGGACACGAGCTTCTCGCGCACGTCGTGGGCGTGCTGCACCATCTCCGGCTTGTGCTCGTCGTGGGCCTGCTGCGCGGCGTCCTTCACCGCACCCCAGGCCTGCTCGGCGTGGCCTTTGATCTGCTGCGCCGCGCCACGATTGGCCATCTGCTCATTGCCGGTCACTTCGCCGACGGCCTGCTTCAGCTTGCCTGTCGCTTCGTCGATCTTTCCGTGCAGTGTGGTGGTCGTCATCGTGTTACTCCTTTTTTTTGGATTCGTCAGAACCGTGGAAGATATGGAGAGTGCTGGCGGCTATAGCGCGCGTCTGCCGTTGAGCAGGTTGAAGATCAGCGAGATGAGCGCCAGCAGCAGCAGGATGTGTACCCACAGGCCCAGCGCCGGAAACCCGACCAGACCTACAAGCCACAGCAAAACCAGAATGATGGTGATGGTCCAGAGCATGGTGTACGAACTCCCTTGTGTATGGATGTGCTCTGCAAGGGCACGTCGTGCGTGGTTGCAGAACAGGCTCGGTTATTCTTCTTGAGGCGCGCCGTAACGCACAGTATGGTAAGTTGCCGCTTAGCGCGGTGAGGTTGTCCACTGTGCCTTAAAGCTGCGGTGGACGCAGGAAAAAAGGTGGCAGCGATGAAAGAAAGTTCCAGCGAAGCAACAAAAAATGCGCGCCGCGAGGCAACCCTGCAGGCCTCCCCGCTGCGCGTCGCCATCCAGGGCGAGCGCGGCTCCAACAGCCACATGGCTGCGTTGGAGATGCTGCAGACTGAGTTTGCCGAGCTGGAGATTGTGCCGTGCAGCGTCTCGGCAGAGGTCGTTGCCGCGGTGGTCAGCGGGCGCGTGGATGCTGCCGTGTTGCCGATTGAAAACAGCCTGCACGGCTCGGTTGCCGAGCACTACGACCTGCTGATGGAGCAGCCTGTCCGCATCGAGCGGGAGAGCCTGCTGCGCATCCGGCACAACCTGATCGCCGCGCCGGGCGTCGCGCTCGAAGACATCAAGTGGGTGCTGAGCCATCCTGTCGCGCTCAGCCAGTGCCGCCGCTATCTCTCTGCGCTTACGGCCACGCGCAAGGCCCGGCCGATGCCCTTCTACGACACGGCAGGCAGCGTCAAGCACGTGATGGCTGAGGGCCTGCGCGACTCGGCCGGCGTCGCCCCTGAGCTCGCTGCCGAAGAGTACGGGGCGCACGTTCTGGTGCGCGGCATCGAAGACCACGCGCAGAACTACACCCGCTTCCACCTGGTCCGCAGTGAGGCCGCGCCGCGTGAGGCCGGGCTGCCACAGCCCGACAAGATGAGCGTCGCCTTCGCCGTGGAGCATCGCCCCGGCACGCTCGTCAAAGCCCTGCAGGCGCTTGCGGATGCGGGCGTTGACCTTACGCAGATTGAATCGCGCCCTGTCCCGGGCAAGCCCTGGGAGTATGTCTTCTACGTCGATCTCCGCATCGCCGATGCTGCCATGGCCGACCGCGCGCTCGCCGCCATGCAGCCCCATTGCCGCATGGTCAAGGAGCTGGGGCGCTACAAGGCCGCGTAAAAAAAGCGTGCAGCGCGCGGAAACACCAAAGCCCCACCCACGCGCTGACGACGCGCACGAGTGGGGCTTCTGCAGCTACGCTTCAGGCCTTCGCCGGCTCGCTCATCACGTCGGCAAACGCTGTCTGGAACGCGGCCATCTCGGCCGGCGTACCTACAGTGACGCGCACGTAGTTCGGCCAGATCGGCCATGTCCGCCCGATGAAGACGTTCTTTGCCGCCATCGCCTCGATGACCTGTTTGCCCGGCCGGCCGGTGTCGATCATGAAGCAGTTCGACACCGACGGGATGAACTTGTAGCCCTTTGCCGTGAGCCAGGCAAAGGTCTGGTTGCGCGTGTCGGCGATGATCTTCCGTCGCGTGGGCACGAGGTCGGTGTCCTTCAGGCTGGCGCTGGCCGCCGTCACAGCGGTGATGGGCAGCGGATTGTCGCCGTACATCCGCAGCTTGGCCAGCAGGTCCGGCCGCGCGATCGCTGCGCCGCAGCGGATGCCCGCCATGCCATACACCTTGGAGAACGTTCGCAGCACAATCACGTCCTGATGCGCGCGCACCAGGTCCAGGCAGTCCGGCGCATCGCTCAGGTGGATGTACGCCTCGTCGATCAGCAGGATCGTGCCCTTCGGCTTGTGCTGTAGCGCCCACAGGATGTCTTCCTTCGCGGTCAGCGTGCCGGTCGGGTTGTTCGGGTTGCAGAGGTAGATCAGCCCGGCGTCCGGGCTCGCCGCGACCATAGCCTTCACGTCGTGCGCGTAGGTCGGCGTCAGCGGCACCTTGAGGATCGGCGCACCGGCGGCCTGCGCGGCGACCATGCCAGCCTCGTAGGACGGGTCCGCGGTCACGTATGGCTTGTCCTTGCCGGTGAACGCCATCACAGCAAACTGCAACGGATCGCTCGATCCTGCATAGATCGTGAAGGAGTTCAGGGGCAGCTTGTGCGCCTTGCCAAAGGTCGCAAACAGGTCTTCGTAGTCGTTATTCGGGTCATAGCGGCCGCCGTTGCGCGCGCTCTTGTCGATGGCTGCGATCGCCGCCGCGCAGGGGCCCAGCGGGTTCTCGTTCGCGTTGATCATCACGGCCTTGTCCGGATCGAGCGCGGCGGTCACTCCCATCTCGCGCACTGCGGCCCAGGCCATGTGGCCTTCGGTGATTGCGGGCAGGGCAGCGGCCAGCCCCGCCAGGCGAAGAAACGAACGCCGGCTAGGCTGGTTGACGGAGGGGCTACAAAGAGTGGATGCGTTCGGCATAACGTTGACTCCTGTTGCGACTGAGTTATCAAAGGCTGTGAGAGGATTTTCGCACACATTCCGGTTGGTCTTTACAGCGAGGCCAAAACACAGGTAGGGTGTTGGCGTCTGCTGCAGAGGCACTTTCGGGGCAGCGTAGCAGACATGCTCTGGCATCCTGTCTGACAGGTGCGGTATCATGGGTCACGCTTACGCGACACTTCAAACAAAATAACCCGCATCCCAACAATAGCTTGCGGGCAGGAGAGAGACATGGCAGAAGCTACATGCGACATTGGCCTGATCGGGCTGGCGGTGATGGGTCAAAACCTGGTGTTGAACATGAACGACCACGGCTACAAGGTGTGCGTGTTCAACCGCACCACGTCCAAGGTGGACGAGTTTCTGGCCGAAGAGGCCAAGGGCACCCAGGTGGAAGGCGCGCACTCGATTGAGGAGATGTGCTCCAAGCTGAAGAGCCCGCGCCGCGTGATGATTATGGTGAAGGCCGGCGACGTGGTGGACAAGACCATCGACAGCATCGTGCCGTTCCTCTCGGCGGGCGACATCATCATCGACGGCGGCAACTCGCTGTTTACGGACTCCAACCGCCGCACGGCGGAGCTGGCCGCCAAGGGTCTGCACTACATCGGCACCGGCGTCTCCGGCGGCGAAGAGGGCGCGCGTTTCGGCCCGTCGATCATGCCGGGCGGCGACGCGGCGGCGTGGCCCCACGTCAAAGGCATCTTCCAGGCCATCGCGGCGAAGGTTGAGGACGGCACGCCCTGCTGCGACTGGGTGGGCGAAGGCGGCGCAGGCCACTACGTAAAGATGGTGCACAACGGCATCGAGTACGGCGATATGCAGCTTATCTGCGAGGCTTATCAGCTGCTCAAGGACGGCCTCGGCCTCTCGGCGGATGAGTTTGAGCAGGTCTTCACGGAGTGGAACAAGGGCGACCTGGACAGCTTCCTCATCGAGATTTCGGCGATCATCTTTGGCAAGAAGGACGACGACGGCCAGCCGATGGTGGACAAGATTCTGGACACCGCCGGGCAGAAGGGTACGGGCAAGTGGACCGCGATCTCGGCGCTCGACCTCGGCATGCCGGTCACGCTGATCGGGGAGAGCGTCTTTGCGCGCTGCCTTTCGGCCATCAAGGACGAGCGCGTTCGCGCGAGCAAGGTGCTTGAAGGCCCGCCGGCGTCGAAGACCGCGGTGGACAAGGCCGAGTTTATCGAGAACGTGCGCCGCGCGCTCTTCTGCTCCAAGCTCATCAGCTACGCGCAGGGCTACATGCTGCTGCGCGAGGCCGCGAAGGAGAACAAGTGGCACCTGAACATGGGCGGCATTGCGCTGATGTGGCGCGGCGGCTGCATCATCCGCAGCCAGTTCCTCGGCAAGATCAAGGAAGCCTACGACAAGAATCCCAACCTTGAAAACCTGCTGATGGACGACTTCTTCTACGGCGTTCTGAACAACTATCAGGCGGGCTGGCGCAAGGCGCTGGTCGCGGCTATCGAGATGGGCGTGCCTACGCCTGCCTTTGCAACCGCGCTGGCGTTCTACGACGGCTACCGCACCGCACGGCTTCCGGCCAACCTGCTCCAGGCGCAGCGCGACTTCTTCGGCGCGCACACCTACGAGCGCGTGGATAAGCCCCGCGGCGAGTTCTTCCACACCAACTGGACCGGCCGCGGTGGCCGCGTCTCCTCCACGACCTACAACGCTTAGGCAGGAAGCAGGAAGTAGGAAGCAGGAAGCAGGAAGTAGCGAATAGGGAGTAGGAACAGCAGGGCCCGCTCGAACGGTTGAGCGGGCCTTGCTGCGTTTACTTCAGGAAACCGGTGCGGCTTGCATGGCGCGGGTTTATGGTGACAGCGGTGGGTGAACCTCCACGACCCAGGCGTGGGATAGAGCTCGGCGGGCGGTCAGTTTGTGGGCAGCGTGTGCGCAATCCACATCGCACCCGTGACCAGCGTCAGCACAATGGTGCCGCCGCCCAGGCTCTTGCAGATTGGGGCCAGGGAGTTCAGTCGCCGCACTACCTCATCGTTCTCCTGATGCACGGCAGAGGGCGTTGATTCGTTGAGGAAGAGTTGATCGGTCTCATGGTTCGAGAGGCTGGCGCGGTAGACCATCGCAACCACGAAGGCCACGGTAATGACGCCCCAGAGTACGGTGATGGACATCAGCATGTTCATGGATAAAGCCCCCTAAAGATTCGAAAATCTCAGGTCCTCGATACCGGGCGGGTCTGCGTGTCGGCGCAGGCTCAAGAGGTAGGCGGGCCGTTGGCTCAACAGCATACGCTCGACACGACGTAGAAGGGAACCACTTTTTCCACAGAAAATGAGTTCCCGCCCAGCACCCGGAACCGGTCAAGCCAGAAAACTTGTAACTGGTTCATTCATCAGAGGATAGAGATACATGTTTCCCGTCACAAAGGACTATCCTAGAAGTAGGGAACCTGGGAGACGGGGATCGCCTGCGAGGTCAGAGTCCGACATCGAAGTCCGATATCGAAGTCCGGCCTCAAAGTCTTTTCAATCAAGACTTTAGGGTGAAAAGTACGGGGGGGGGTACCTTCCCGCGAACTACAAGATCCGCAGGAGCACGGCGCCGCCGGCGACCAGCAGCAGCAGCACCAGCGTCATGAGCCCGGCGATGAACCAGGCTACCTGCCGCCGCGTCTTGTCTGTCGGTTGGGTGATTCCGAAGGTATTGATAAAGGCAGCAGCCAGCGATTCCAGGACGTTCATAGCTCGATGGTACGCCCGGCGCAGGCCTCGCAGATTGTCGAATCCTGTGCACCTGCCTGAACATCGAACAGATGTTCCGGTGCGACGCTTGATGCTGCGGCCCGCGAGGACTAGACTGGATATACGACCTGTTCCGTCCGAGAGTGAGACGGCGCAGGGTCGAAGGAGACTGATACCCATGGCGACTGCCGCGACGACCCCCGCTCCCAGCGTAGAAGTAGTGAACGCTGCCCCCACCACCCCGACCGCGCCTGTCGTGCTGACGCCGGCTGCGATCACGAAGGTGAAGGAGATCATGGCCACGCAGGATCCCATTCCCGCGGGTCTTCGCATTGGTGTCGTCGGCGGCGGCTGCTCCGGCTTCCAGTACTCCATGAGCTTTGAAAACGCCG
>JAJZFE010000299.1 GCA_021798655.1 Acidobacteriota bacterium
CCCCTCGGCGACACCTTCGCCCTCGCCACCGGCAAGTACCTCCTCACCCGCGATAAAAAGCTCGGCGGCGTCGCCTACGGTGCCTTCACCGACATCCTCGAACGCACCCCCAAAGGCTGGCGCATCATCTACAGCTCCAACAGCTAACGGCCCCAAACATAAAGCGACCCACCTCTTCTCTCGTCTCTCTCGAATCTCTAATCTCAACAGAAACCCGAATCTGCACAGAAACCAGACAACCGTGCCGGTTCGACACCCCCAGATCAAGCGATCGCCTGCCCCGCAAGCACCCCGATGCCCGCCCTCCTCACCGCCGCCAACCTCACGAAACGCTACGGCGAGACCACCGTCGTCGACGACGTCTCGCTCACGCTCCACCGCGGCGAAACCCTCGGCCTCGTCGGCGAATCCGGCTCCGGCAAGAGCACCCTCGCGCGCCTCCTCCTGCGCCTCATCGAGCCCACCTCCGGCACCGTCACGCTGCACAACCCCGCCGTTGCAGGATTCGCAGGCACCGCGCTCGACCTCCTCACCCTGCCCCCCCGCGACCTCCGCCGCCTTCGCCGCCGCCTGGCCATCGTCTTTCAGGATCCCTACGCCGCGCTCAACCCCCGCCTCACCATCGAGCAGACACTCCGCGAGCCCTTCGCCATCCACCGCGAGCGCCCCGCCGAAGGCATCTCCGCGCGCCTCCTCACGCTGCTCGACGAGGTCGGCCTCCCCGCCGCCGCGCTCTCCCGCTACCCGCACGAGTTCTCCGGCGGCCAGCGCCAGCGCATCAACATCGCCCGCGCGCTCGCCCTCCGCCCCGACCTCCTCGTCCTCGACGAACCCGTCAGCGCCCTCGACGTCTCCGTCGCCGCGCAGGTCATCAACCTCCTCCGCGACCTCCAGCAGCGCCACGGCCTGACGATGCTCTTCATCTCGCACTCCATGCCGCTGGTCCGCTACCTCTGCGACCGCATCCTCGTCCTCCACCGCGGCCGCCTCATCGAGTCCGGCACCTGGCACGAAGTCTGCCACGCCCCCAGCGACCCCTACACCCAGCAACTCCTCGCCGCCACCCCGAACCTCCCCGTGTAGAGCATCTTTCCAAGCAGGCTTGAAGCTGTTGCCTCTTTCTGGAGCTGCAATAGCGTTATCATCTCGACCGAAGACCGCGCTCTTGCGGCCGCACCAGAGAGCCCCCCGCATTTCAGACTGTCACAGCTCTACCCCATCGAGCCCGCTGCCATCACCGGTAGTAAGCCGTCCGCGTCTCCACCACATAGTGCCCCTGCTTCAGCTCCGGGTGTTGCGCGTACGCTTCCACCGACAGCTTCAGCGAAATGTGGCACAGAGTTCCCGCCGGATGCGATGTCGTCGGCACATACCCCATCGTGTATCGCCCTCGAATCTCTTCGATCAGCGTGCCCATCTTGTCCGCCACCTGCTTGCCGTTGCCGTGCAGCACAGGCCCACCGGTGTCCGTCGCCAGCCGCGCAACATGATCCATCCGCGCACTGATCCCAAACGCAAAGCTGAGCGGATTCACCATGCTCGCCGCAATCTCCGCATCATCCGCCGCCGTCCGGTCAATCAGCGCCGACACCGTCACCCCCGTCTGCAGCAGCTCCTCCTTGGCCTCCGCGCCGCTGTGCAGCGTCGCCGGCGCCTGTTTGCCGTAGAGCTTTACTGCCAGACCGTGCACTTCGTTCTCCGTGCCATCGGTAAAGAACAGCAGCACCCGCCGACTGCCGGGTATCGTGGAGCGCATCGCCTCGGCCGCGCCCTCATACACGCTCTCATCTAGAAACGTGCCTTCCTTCGTGCTGCTCGCCGCTGCCTTGGCGATCGCCGCCGCGACTGCCTTGTGGTCCGTCGTGAACGGCTGCAGCAACTGCGTCGCCGACGAGAACGTCATCACCGCAACCTCGTCCTCCGGCTTCAGATGCGCAAGCACCCTCTGCGCACCCGCCGCCAGGTCCTTCAACTGTGGTTGCACACTCTCCGTCAGGTCGAACATCAGCACAATCGACAACGGCAGTTTGTCCTGGCTGAAGTCGCGAATCTTCTGCGGCACGCCATCTTCTTCCAGCACAAAGTCGTTCGCCGTCAGCGTCGTCTCCATGCGCCCCGTCTTCTTCTCCGCGACAATCGCATCCAGCACCACCAGTTGGGTCGAGAGATGCAGCACCGGCAACGCCGTCGCATCCCCACCCGGCTGCTGCGCCACCGCACCCGCCCCTACCACCAGACAGCACAAAACGCACACCACACGCATCACACAAATCACACGCATCAAGGCGAACCTCCGCACACGCAGCACCTGAGCCCGAACACCTGCACCCGCAAAAAGCCTATCTCAGTTTTCCGTCGGCTTCGTCATCCGGTCGATCACCAGGTTCGGCACCGCCTCATGCTCGCTCTCCAGCTTCAGCCCCAGCTGTTCCTGCACCGCCGTGAAGATCGATGGCCACCCATCCGGGTCATGCGCCGACCAATCGCGCCCAAACTGCAGCGTGTAGTTGTACGTCCCGGTCAGCCCCGTCCTGTCCACCACCGGCTCCTCCACCTGCGAGCTGAGCGTCGCCGCAATCGCTCGCAGCGGCGCATTCGAGCCCACAAACTCCAACCCATGCTGCGACCCGTGCGCCTGCACATCCGACGGCGGCATCGGCGTCGGCGTATCACTGGGCGGCGGCGCAGGGACGGCCTGCATCTTCACGCCGCCCTTGGCCACGGTCAGGTTGTAGATTGCGCTTGTGCGCGTCTCAAAGTGTGTCTGCAGCCCCATGCGCTCGGCCAGCAGCACCCGCATCGCGTTCCGTTTCTCCAGCCGGACCTCGTTCGGCGTCAGCCTTGCCAGCCGCGCGTCCGCCGCCTCATCCGACCGCGCCTGAATGTCATAGAACGTGTCCGTCGCCCAGCCTGGCGCCCCGATGATCGGCGCGTCGAAGCCATACGCAATCTGCAGCAGCGTCTTCAGCGGCAGGTTCGTCGCCTCAAACCGGCTCGATGACGGCGGGCTCGACACCGTCACATGAAAGTGCGCGTCCGGCGGCGGCGACTGCCGAATCGTCGCCACATCAAACGTCAACGTGGGCTTATACCCCGCCTCTTCCAGAATCGGCGTCTGCGCCCGCACACCCGCTGCGCACGCGAACACCACACAGGCCGCAAGCAGAGCGACACTTCTCCGATAGACGCTGCACATAACTCGACACTCCCTGCCCAGAATCATACGGCCCCACCGGCCACGCGGTTCCAGCTTCTTTGCACCCTGCTGCGCGCTACTTCCCGTTCCCCAGCCCGTCGCACACGTTCCGCAGGTAGTCCCACGAGTACAGCCCGGCCTCGTGCCCGTCGTTCCACTTGAACCGGATCGCATACTTGCCCACCGGCGTCACCTCCACCGGCCGCGGCGGTGCTTCATACATCGGCAGCAGCGTCGCCGGCTTCGGCTTCGCAGTGCCTGGCTCGCGGCCCGCATTGTCGCGCTCCTCGTGGCACGTCGCGCACGGGCACGCTGCGCGCAGCCACCCGAAGCTCCAATGGCTCGCATGGCCATCGCCCCACTCGATGCCCATCCCCGTGCCGCCCGTCTTGTCCACGCGAATCTTCACCGGCTTGATCGCCTCCCCGGTCAGCTTCACCAGCTCCGGCCGCGCGGCCTCCTCGGCGCTCACAAACTTGATGCCCTCATGGCTCACTCTGCACCTCCCGCCGGCGTGTCCCTGCTCAACGCCTTGCGATCGAACTTAAGCTTCAAAATCAAGATAGACAGCGACAGCACAAACGTCACCACATTCGCCACCACCACCGGCATCGAGTGCGTCAGCAGCCCGTACACCATCCACGAAAACGTCCCCGCCGAAAACACCAGGAACATCAGCAGCGAGATCTCCCGCGCCGACCGCAGCCGCACCACGCGAATCAGCTGCGGCAGAAACGACACCGTCGTCATCGTCGCGGCCGCATACCCTATCCCGTCGATCGCCATCCGCGTCATCATGCTCCGTGCCCCTGCCGCCAGAAGAAGTACGCCGCGATCACCATACCGGTCGCCACCACGATCCCGCGCAACACCTCTCCCGGCACGCGCTTCGCAAACCGCGCGCCCACCCACCCACCAAACCCCGCAAACAACATCGACACCACGCAGTACCGCCACTCAATGTTCCCCGTCACCACAAACGTCACAATCGCGCAGAAGTTCGACGACAGCGCCGCAAACACCTTCATCGCATTCAGGTGGTGCATGTTCTCCATGCCGAACAGCGCCAGGATCGTCATCACCAGGAACCCGCCGCCCGCGCCAAAGTCGCCGATATAGAAGCACACCGGAAACAGCGCCGCCATCAGCGGCAGCCACGGAATCGGACGATCCACCTCATGCTCGGCCCGTCGCCGCAGCCACTTGGACACCCGCCCGCTCACTCCGAAGATCGCCGTCCCGCCCAGGATCAGCCACGGAATCATATGCAGAAACGTCGTCTGGTCCGTGTGCAGCAGCACCTCCGCACCTGTCACGCCGCCCAGCACACACGTGATCCCCACCGGTACCACCAGCTCCCGCTGCACGTCGTCCCGCAGCGTGGCCAGCGACGTCAACTGCCCCGGCCACAACGCCACCGTGTTCGTCGCATTCGCCTGCACCGGCGGCACGCCCATCCCCAGCATCGCCGGAAACGAGATGAACGACCCACCACCCGCCATCGCATTCATCACCCCCGCAATCAGCGAGGCCGTGATGAGCCACAGAAAATTCAGATGAGCCAGCGCGACGTGGTGCATTGCTTCTATTGTATGCGCGCGCGTTTACCCCAGCTGCATCAGCTCCAGCGCCTGCTCCACCGTCTCGGCCACCAGCAGAATCTTCCGGTTCCCGCGCAGCATCCCCTCGGCATCGCAGTGGTCCAGAAACTCCAGCAGCCTGTCATAGAACCCGTCCACGTTCAGCAGCACCACCGGCTTGCTGTGCAGCTTCAGCGTCTGCCACGCCAGCACCTCGAACATCTCCTCGAACGTGCCATAGCCGCCCGGCAGCACCAGGAACGCGTCCGCACGCTCCGCCATCAACGCCTTGCGCGTGTGCATCGTCGTCGTCACATGCAGCTCGCTCACGCCCTCGTGAGCCACCTCCTTGTCCACCAGCACATGCGGAATCACGCCCACCACATACCCGCCCGCCGCGAGCGACGCATCGGCCACCGCACCCATCAGCCCCACCTTCGCGCCACCGTAGATCAACCCGATTCCGCGCTCCCCCAGCGCGCGCCCCAGCTCCTCCGCCGCCCGCTTGTAGCTCGGACGCGCCCCCATCGCCGCCGCGCAGTACACCGCCACACTCTTCAACGCCTTGACACTGTTCGCCTCTGACATACCTTCAGCATAGCAACTACCGACCGCACAGTTGGACCTCAGCGGCAGCTGAGCCGTGATCCCCGAATCAGGCTCCATTCAAAGCCAGCCGATATATTCCTGCTTGTCATTCCCGAAGGGAATCTGCGTCTTGCCCATCCAGGCGAAGACGTTAGAGCTTTTTCCGCAGAGGTGTAGCCGTAGGGCCGGAGGCCCGCTCTATACCAGCGTAGGGCGAAGCCCTACGAACCCGTCGCAACGTAAAGGCCGGAGGGCCGGAGGCCCGATCTATAGAGCGACACCTGGGAGAAATAAGCTCTAATGGCCTCGATCCAACGCTGCCTACATCGAAGCAGAGAGGCTCTGCTCCAAGCTCACCGAGCGCACGTCCACCTCAAACTCGTAGTTCGCACCGCCGAAACCAATCACCGGAATATAGGCCGGAAACACAGTGATCCCCACGTCAGCAAGACCAGCCGCTTGCAGCATGGGCATCACCGGCTCAAGGGGCTGTACCGTATACACCTGGCAGCCGGTGATGTCGCCCCAGTTGGCGCCCGCGTCAGCCACATACCCGCGCAGCTTTTGCAGCACAAACGCCGCCTTCTCCTGCATCCCCTGCGGTGACACGTCGCCTGCTGCAATCACGCGGTTCGGGTTGCTGGCATTCTCCGGACTTCCTGAAACTACGAAGTCAGGCCCCGCAGCCATCCTGCCTGCCTTGCGGGGAACAGCAAAGGTGTACGCGCTCAACACGGTCGATGTCGGTGGAGCCTGCGCGGGCGCAGTATTGCTCCGCGCGATCGCCACACTCTCCTCGACCGTGAATCCATTGCTGCGAAGCGAAGACAGGTAGGTCTTGTTGAACTCCGCAAACTCCGGCCGCGTGAGGCGTCTGGGTATCCGCAGCTCACAGCCCGCAAGCGAAGCGAGCGGCCGACCTTCCGCCTTGATCGCTCGGGCCATCCACGCGAAGCCCAGCTCCATGGGAACAGGGTGGCGCAGGCGGACTCGCTTGAATGCGAAGCCCTCCGACGCAACAACAGCTGCTGAAAATGGAGCTCCGGACTCTGGCAGATAACCGAATCCACCCTGTCGCACCGGGATCACGGCCGGCGGAATGGGCATGTCCGGTTGGAGACCCTTCGCGAGTGCAGCGAGAGGCGCCGACGAAGCCATCGCAACACCGGTCGCAGCGCGCAGTACATCCCGCCGAGTCATCCGATTCAACGTTCACTCCTCAAAAGGACCGGACACGGACACGTTACGGATTGCTACGACATACCCACACGAACGCGCGCTGCGCAAACGCTGCCGGACTACCAGAGACCCCACGTACGGCTCAGGTAGTCCGTCAGCGTCATCGTAATCAACACCAGGAACATGAAGAATCCCGCAGCGATCGTCACCTTGATCAGCCGCGTCTGATACGCCACGTGCATGAAGAACAGAATCACCACCACAGCCTTGAACGACGCAATGCCCAGCGCGATCACCGGGTTCAGGACGCCCATGTCCTGGTACGCCGCCAGCACCGTAATCGCCGTGCCCGCCAGCAGCGTCGCAAAGACGTAGCAGTACTGCAGCGGCGTCACAATGTGATGTTCGGCGTGCTCCGGGTTCGTCACGTTGCTCGGGTCGTGGGCTTGGTCGTGGGTCGCGTGGCTCATGGCTGTTCCTTCAGAGGGGGGTTTCTAGGCTTGGGCTTAGTGCAGCGGATGACGGTTGATCAGGTACAGCAGCGGAAACAGGAACAGCCAGACAATATCGACAAAGTGCCAGTACAGCCCGAAGTTCTCAATCGGTGCAACATACCCTTCGGTAAAATCGCCCCGCTGCGCGCGCTTGATCAGCCAGAACAGCAGGCCGATGCCGATGATCATATGCAGCGCGTGCATTCCCGTCATCGCAAAGTACAGGAAGAAGAAGATCTGCGTATGCTGCGCCATGTCCGGCGCCAGCGGCTCTTCCTGCAGGCCATACGCGTGCGGATTCACAAACTCTGCAATGCTGAAGTTCGCGCCCGGAATGTGGTGCTTCTCGTACTTCTCGTGATACTCAATGGCCTTGACGCCAAGGAACACCAGGCCGAAGAACGTGGTCAGTACCAGCATCAGCACCAGCACGCCCTTCTTCCGCACCTCCGACGCCCACACACCCAGCGCCATGCAGAAGCCCGAGCTGATCAGCACCACCGTGTTGAACGCGCCCAGCGGCACGCTCAGCTGGTTCGATGCCACCGCAAACGCCGGGTAGTACCAGTTCCGATACAGCAGGTACGCGAAGAACATGCCGCCGAAGAACATGATCTCGGTCAGCAGGAACAGCCACATCCCGAAGCTGCCCGCCTCGCGCTGCTGCTCTTCGGTCTCAAAGTGGTGCCGGTGCTGCGGCAGCACAACGTGCTCATGCTCGCCGTGCGCCGCGTGGCCGGCCTCATGCGTGTGCGGATTTGCAATCGCGCTATCCAACGGTCGTCACCTCATGCTTGGTCTTGTTCGCGAGCCACTCGTAGTCATAGGCCTCATGATCCATGATCGGCGTCTCAATGAAATTCTCGGTCAACGGCGGCGACTGAATCTGCCACTCCAGCCCGGTCGCCTGCCACGGGTTGTTGCCCGCAATCGCGCCGTACTTCAGGCTCCAGCCCAGGTACAGCAGCGGCAGCAGGAATCCGACTCCCAGCACCGTCGCGCCTGCCGTCGACAGCACGTTCAGCACCTGGAACTCCGGCGGATACGCCGCATAGCGACGCGGCATCCCGAGGTACCCCAGAATGAACTGCGGCATGAACGTCAGGTTGAATCCGATAAAGCTCGTCACCGCGGACAGCTTCGACAGCGACTCCGGGTACATCCGCCCCGTCATCTTCGGCCACCAGAAGTGGATGCCCGCCAGGAACGCCATCAACATGCCGCCCACCATCACATAATGGAAGTGCGCCACAATGAAGTACGTCTCGGTCAGGTGAATGTCCATGCCCAGCGCGCCCAGGAACACACCCGTCAAACCGCCGATCGTGAACAGCCCGATGAACGCAAACGCATACAGCATCGGCGTCTCAAACGTGATCGA
The DNA here is from genome assembly GCA_021798655.1 of Acidobacteriota bacterium. The sequence continues at coordinate 8,419 of JAJZFE010000299.1, forward strand.
ACCCTTCTGCAGCGTGAACGACCAGTTGAACACCTTGATCGCCGAAGGCACCGCGACCAGCATCGTCAGCAGGCTGAACACCAGCGCCGAGTAGTTCGAAACACCCATGATGAACATGTGGTGCTCCCACACAAAGAACCCGAACAGCGCAATCGCCACCGAGCTGAACGCCACCGCCGAGTAGCCAAACACACGCTTCCGGCTGAACGTCGAGATCACCTCGGAGATCACACCCATGCCCGGCAGAATCATGATGTACACCGCCGGATGCGAGTAGAACCAGAACAGATGCTGGAACAGTAGCGGATCGCCACCCTTGCTCGGGTCAAACACACCGATGCCGATCGTCCGCTCCAGCGCCACCAGCACCAGCGCAATCGCCAGCACCGGCGTGCCCAGCACCATCAGCAGGCTCGCCGCATAGTGCGACCACACGAACAGCGGCATCCGGAACCACGTCATCCCCGGCGCGCGCATCCGGTGGATCGTCACGATGAAGTTCAGCCCTGTAAAGATCGACGCAAAGCCGGCAACGAAGATACCCATCGCCGTCGTGATCACGTGCGTGTTCAGATAGTGCGTCGAGAGAGGGGTCGTGAACGTCCAACCCGTGTCCACACCGCCCAGCACCAGCGCCGCCATCGTAAACAGGCCGCCGATCAGGTACAGGTACCAGCTCAGCAGGTTGATCTTCGGAAACGCAAGATCCTTCGCTCCCAGCATGATCGGGATCAGGAAGTTCCCCAGCGTCGCCGGCACCGACGGCACCAGGAACAGGAAGATCATGATGATGCCGTGCATCGTGAAGAACTTGTTGTACGTATCCGCCGCCACCAGGTCCGACTGCGGCGTCAGCAGCTCCAGCCGGATCAGCGACGCGAACGCGCCCCCGATAAAGAAGAAGAACGTGATCGACACCAGGTACAGGATCGCGATCCGTTTGTGGTCGCCCGTCAACAGCCAGCTCATCATGCCGTGCTCGTTGTTGATGTAGTGACGCTTCGGCATCTTGGCCGTGCTCTGGTCAGGCAGAGAGACTATTGTCGTGGCGCTCATGGCTTCACCATCTCCGGAGTAGTTGTGCCCGCGGGGGGCGTGGGGGGCGCGGCCTGGTCCGACGTGGACGTCATCAGCGTCTGCTGCACCCGGTAGTTCGTCTGGAGGCCCTTCAGGTACTCCACCAGGTCAATCAGTCCGTCTTCGCTGATCTGCCCCTGGTACGTCGGCATGATCGGCGCAAAGCCCGCCGTCACATGCTGTGAAGGATTCAAAATCGCGTCGCGCAGGTACGCATCGTTCACCAGCACCTGGCTGCCATCGGTCATCGTCAGCTTCGTGCCATACACGCCGGCCAGGTTCGGTCCGCGCGCTGCAGCGTTGCCGCTGTGGCACTGGTTGCAGCCCAGGCTCGCAAACAACCGCTCGCCGTTCTGCGCCAGGCTCATGCCGCTGGTCGACTCATGCAGCCACTTCTGGTAATCCTCCGGCGTCAACACCGTCACTTCGCCGATCATCCCCGAGTGCTGCGTGCCGCAATACTGCGTGCAGAACAGGTGATACGTGCCCACCTGCGTCGCCTGGAACCACACCGTCGAGTAGCGC
>JAJZFE010000063.1 GCA_021798655.1 Acidobacteriota bacterium
GTGGTTTGGCGGGATTCGAGATCGCGCTGGGCTTGAGCGGCGTCTTTGAGTGGGTAGGTGTGTTCGATTCGGAGCTTGAGGTTGCCGAAGGCGATGTTGTTGAAGATGTCGGAAGCCCGGGCGTGAAGGTCGGTGGGGGTGGCGATGTAGTCCTTGAGTGTGGGCCGGGTGATGTAGAGAGAGCCCATGGTGGAGAGGCGAATGAGATCGAAGGGTGGTACGGGACCACTGGCTCCACCGAAGAGGACCATGACACCGCGGGGACGGAGGCAGGTGAGCGAGGCCTCGAAGGTGGACTTGCCTACGGAGTCGTAGACGACGGGGAGGCCGCGGTCGTGGGTGAGGCGGCGGACCTCGGCGGCGAAGTTCTTCTGGGTGTAGAGGATGACTTCGTCGGCCCCGGCGGCGCGGGACAAGGCGGCTTTTTCTTCGGTAGAGACGGTGGTGAAGACGCGGGCGCCGAGGGATTTGGCGATCTGGGTGAGGAGGAGCCCAGTGCCACCGGCTCCGGCGTGGATGAGGACCTCGTCGCCGCGCTGGATGGGGTAGGTGGAGTGAGCGAGGTAGTGGGCGGTCATGCCCTGGAGGATGGCGGCGGCGGCCTGCTGGGTGGTGATGGAGGCGGGTATGGGGACGAGACGGTCGGCAGGAGCGAGAGCGAACTGAGCGTAGGTGCCCGGAATGCCGCACCAGGCGACGCGGTCCCCGGCCTGAAGATTCTTGACTCCGGGGCCAATGGCGGCGACGGTTCCAGCGGCTTCCTGCCCGAGGGTGTAAGGGAGCGGCGCGGGATAACGGCCTTCGCGAAAGTAGGTATCGATGAAGTTGACGCCGCAGGCTTCGATCCGGATGAGGGCTTGACCGGGTCCGGGAGTGGGGATGGGAATCTCGCTGAGGGTGAGGACGTCGGTGGAACCAGTGGTGAAGATCTGTACGGCTTGCATGGGGCAGATAGCTCCTTGAAGGAAGAAGTGAATCAGGGTACCGGCGCGAGCGGATACAAGTTATTGGAAGAGGATACCTGATGCCGCGAGGGCCACTGGACTGACCACTTGGCGGGGTCGGCAGGCGGTTGTGGGGCGTCAGGTCTGAAGCGAGCGGAGTCTGGCGGCGTGATGTGCTGGGCGCAGCAGCAGGAAGGCGGCCAATGCCAGCAGGGCGAGTGCTGCCGCGAGGAAGAAGACCAGGCGTTGGTGGGTGGCCCAGAGAAGACCTGCGACGAGGGAGGCAGGCAGGTAGAGGACTCCGGTGACGGAGTTGTAGAGGCCAATTGCGGTTGCCCTGTGGCTGGTCTCTACGTCGGCGATGAAGGCCTTGCTCTGTGCCTCGTCGATGGCGGCGAAGGCTCCATAGCCGATGAAGAGCAACAAAACCTCTGTGCGGGTGGTGGCGAACGCAAAGCCAAGGCAGGTGCTGGAGTAGAGCAGATAGCTTAGCGCCAGGATGGTGGTTCGTCCGATGCGGTCGCCGATGGCTCCGGCGATCGGTGCTGCGATGACGGAAGAGATGTTAATCAAAGCGTAGAGCAGCGCGACATCTTGAATGGCGAAGCCTATGGAGCGAGCCCGTAGCAGGAGAAAGCCGAAGCTGAAGTAGGCGAGCGAGAAGATGGCTGCGGCGATGAGGTAACGTTTGAATCCGTAGCCGAGCGACTTCCAGCCCGCGAAGAGGTTGCGCTGGGGCTGGGGTGGTGCGGGCCGGTCTTTGATTCGGCTGAGGACATAGACGCTGAGCAGGGCGGGCAGGATGGCGAGCAGGAAGAGGAGACGGAAGGCTGCGTGGGTTTCTCCTCGACTGTGGAGCAGTGCGTATGCGGCGAGCGGGCCGAGGACTGCACCGGCTTTGTCGAGTGCTTTGTGGACGCCAAAGGAGAGTCCGCGGACCTGGTGCGCGGCGATGTCGGACAACCAGGCGTCGCGCGGGGGGGTGCGAAAGCTTTTGCCGATGCGCTCGATGATGCGAAAGAGGCCCAGCGCGACGACGGAGTTGGCGATGAGCAACATGAACTTGGCCAGGGCGGAGAAGCTGTAGCCAAGGATGGTGAAGGCTTTTCGTTTTCCGGTGCGATCGGAGGCCCAACCGGCAGCGAAGTCGAGCGAGGAGGCGGAGAAGTCAGCCAGCCCTTCGACCAAGCCAAGGAGAGCTGTGGAGGCGCCTGCGATGACGGTGAAGACGATGGCAAAAACCGAGAAGATCATCTCGGAGCTGATATCCGTGAGGAAGCTGACGAGGCCTAGCTTGAGGACGTCTGGATGGACACTGAACTTGATCTTCATATGCCAGGACCGGCCGCGTGACCTCGGCTTATGTACAGAGTATTCCTATGGCCTGGGTTGTGCTGCGCAAAAAGGTACAGCTGCGCGATAGAGAGTTGCGAGTTGGATGCCTGCAACGGCGATAGCTCTCCAAAGAGAGGCTGGTGTGGCGCGGTTATTGCAGGAGACTCTCTTCCGAGCGGAGTCGCAGGATGCGTTCGACAGCGTATGGTGCGCGGTGCGAGGCGGTGTGGAAGTGGCGAACCTGAAGCTCGCCGAGCAGTCCGATGCCGATCATCTGGACGCCGGCGAGGATAAGCACCGAAGCAAGGACGAGGATGGGTCCGTGAAGCAACATGACGTGCTGACCGGTGATGAGCTTGAGCAGCAGCATCCAAAAGGCAAGACCTGTTCCGGTGAAGACGCCGAGGGCCCCGATGGAGCCGAAGAAGTGCAGCGGGCGGGTCATGTATTTGAGCAGGAAGCGAATGGTGAGGAGATCGAAGAAGACGCGGAAGGTTCTGGAGATGCCGTAATGGCTTTGGCCGTACTCGCGAGCAGGGTTGGAGATGGGAATCTCGCAGATGCTGGCGCCGTACCAAGAGGCCAGAGCGGGGATGAAGCGGTGCATCTCACCATAGAGCGGGATGTTCTGGATGACTTCGCGACGGTAGGCCTTGAATGTGGTGCCGAAGTCGTGGATGTTGACTCCGCTGAGTGCGGCCATGAGCCAGTTGGCACAGCGTGAGGGAATGCGGCGGAGGATGAAGTTGTCTCCTCTTTGGCTGCGCCATCCGCTGACGACATCGTAGCCCTCTTCGAGCTTGGCGAGGAATCCTGGGATTTCGTTGGGGTCGTGCTGGAGGTCGCCGTCCATGGCGAGGACGAACTCACCCTGAGAGTGGTCGAAGCCGGCGGCGAGGGCGGAGGTCTGTCCGAAGTTACGGCGGAGCTTGATGACCAGAACGCGGGAGTCAACTGCGGCGATCTCTTCGAGGAGACGGTAGGTACGGTCGCGAGAACCATCGTCGACGAAGACGAGTTCGAAGGTGTCGCCCACGGTCTCCATGACAGCTTTGAGGCGGTCGTAGAGTGCGGTTACATTGTCTTCTTCGTTATGGAACGGGACGACGATGGAGTACTTAGGCACGTTGTGATCATACTCTTTCCGGTACACAATATATGACGCACGAGCTTGACTTGAAGCTGCACAAAATCGCGAAAATGATGTTGAGAAAGCAGGAAAGGGAGGATTGCTGCCTACGGTAACGTAACGAAGTAGTAACGTGGGTGACTGTGGATTATTGTGCCGAAAGCACGCAGGCGAGGGATGATGGTGGAGAGTGAAAAGCGTTTGCTGATGCGGGCGACGATCATGGTTGTTATCATGGATTTCCGAGGCGGAGTTGAAGAAGCCTCCAATGCTGACGCAGCGCGGGATAAGCGAAGATGGGAAGACGAATAATCGGAATCGTTTTGATCGTAGCGGTGGTGGCGTTTCTGTATCTCGGATACACGAGCTACGATGCGAAACGCGCCGGTGCGAGCGGCGATGTGTACTCGAACGATCCGGTGCGCGGCGGGGACAAGAGCGACAAGAGCAGTACGGAGACGAAGCCGGCGAGTGGGACTGGTGGATCGAGCGCGGCAACGGTGGTGTACCCGAGCTCGACTCCACAGGCAGCGATCACGGACCAGCCGGCACAGGATGGACAGCCAGCGATGGCACCGGCGGTAGTTCCTGGGAGCGATACGATCAGCCCCAATCCTCCGAATGGTATGGCGTTCAGCGGGAGCGGCAAGTACCAGGTTTACCGGCAGGGCAACTTGACCTGGCGGTTGAATACCGAAACGGGACAGTCGTGTATTTTATTCGCGACGGACGAAGAGTGGAGCAAGCCCAAGGTGTATCGGGCAGGATGTGGCAGCCGGTAGGGCTTTGGTTAGATTGAGACTCTGGGTGGAGATGAGAAAGGAATGCCTGCTGGGATGATTCCAGCAGGCATTTTATTTTTTTGAGTACGGTTAGACCGAGTGCCAACTGCTGCTAGCTGGAGGCAATGGTGGATGCGACGAGCGTCCATTGTCCTGCGTTGTTGAAGAGCAGACCATGCACGCGGAGGGTGGTGCCTGCGGGAATGGTGGTGGAGTTTTCGACGTTGGTACCGGTCTGCTGGTAGACGAGGATGCTGGTTGCACCGGTGAGGGTGGTGAAGGCGCAGCCCGGCATGAGGGTAAGGGTGAAGGTGGAGGCGGTTGCTGGTGTGATGGCGACGTCGGTGGTTCCGCGGGCGCCTTGCTCCTGGAGACGGATCTCCGAGGCTGCGATGGTTCCGGTGCTGGTGGTTCCGCTGACTGCGAGGGCGCTTTCACTGATGGGGAGGACGCTCTGGCCGACGTAGATATTGTTGGCGTCGAAGAGTGGCGTGAAGGGGAGATGGGTAAGGTCGATGCGGTCATCGTCGATCTCGAATCCGGTGGTGGATGCGATGTCGACGGTGACGGTCTGGGAGAGGTAGTCGGTGGTGATGCTGGCACCGGCTCCGTTCTGCATGACGAGGGTGAGTTGGGTGGCGGGCTTGCCGGTGACGGCGGTGATGATGCCTCCGCCCATGATGCCTCCGGCGTTCATTCTGGAGCGCACGCGGGTGGCGAGGAAGGTGCCGTCGGGTTGAAGGGTTGCGGTGACGAGGACTCCCATGCCGGTTCCGAGCATGGCCATGGTGCTGATGTTGCCCTGGAACTGGGTGGCGTTATTGATGGTGAAGGTGAAGGTGTTGGTGGCCTGCAGGGGGATGATGGTGAAGGCGTTTGTTGAGGTGCTGCTGACGACGCCCATCATCTGCTGCATGCCGCCGTAGCGGGCATCGTTGCCGTTGCCTGAACCCTGGGTAGCAGTGGAGGTGTGGAATTGCGGGCTGAACTGCAGGTTTCCACTGCTGTCCATGGTGACGGAGTTCTCAAGATCGAGATCGAAGTTGAAGGCGAGCGGCGTGGTGCCGAGGGTAACGCTGGAGGCAAACGGTATGGTCGCGCTGATGGGTCCGTTGATGGTCTTCTGGACGAGCGCCTTGGTGGTTGGATCGAGGTAGGTGACTTTGCAGGAGGCCACGGTGATGGTGGCTCCAGTGTAGGAGCCCTGAGGTGCGGCGATGAGTGCGACGGGTTCCATGGTGCCGAGGCGGTGGATCATTTCGACGGGAGTGGCGGCGTTGCTGATGGAGACGGAACCGCTGCTGCCATTAAGGGCCATGGAGGTGACATTCATGGAGAAGGCCAGCATCCAGTCGGCTGGGGCATCGCCTAGATTGATCTGGACGGCGGTACTGCCTGGGGTAGGCGTGGGCAGTGGAGGTGTGCTGCTGCCACCGCAGGCGGTGAGGTAGATCAGGATGCCCAAGGCACCGAGGAGAGCGAGACTGGAGAAGAAGCGTGACCTGACTTGACTGAGGTACGAGGATGAAGACTTCATGTGAGACTCCTTATGGCGTTGCTGGGAAGATCGACGGGATGCCGCGGAGTGACAGGAGGGATCTCTCCCCCCTGTCGCGAGTGATCATTGCGGCGTGATCCTGGTGATGTAGACACCGGCTCCGCTTTCGGTGGTGAGGGAGTCGAGCATGCTGGAGGTAACGACAAGCAAGTTGCTGCGAAGGCTGTCACGCTCCATGCCTACGGTTGAGATCAACGACCCGATGGGGGCCTGAGGATCGAGGGTTGTACCGAGCATGGTGGTGTCGAGCACGGTTTGGATGGGCAGTACGGTTGGTCCCTGGGCGAGGTAAATACCATCAACGGAGCCTGTGCTGGCTTTGAAGGCTACTTCGAAGGCGTTACCAGCCTGACCTGCCAAGGCAATGAAGGACGAGGAGCGCCAGCGCGGGGGTTCGGGGATCTCGTCGCTGGTGGAGCTTCCGACGTTTGGCGGGCGTCCGGAGAAGACCCAGTAGACGAAGTCGTCAAACTCGACGGCATTGGTGGTGATGGGGGTCAAGGTAGAGGTGGTGAGGTCATAGACAAAGACGCCCTGATTGACGGGGACCTTTGCCTGATAGCCATTGGGATACATCTGGTTGCAAATGGCGATGATGCTGGCGTTGCCATCGGTTGGACAGAGGAGCAGACGTGTTCTGGTCTGGTTTCCCCAGGCACCCCAGAAGGCGACGTAGCGACCGTCGAATCCGATGCCCTCACTGATGCGGGTGAAGGTTGCACCGGCAGCTTGTCCGGGGACCTGATCGCCGATGGCGACGAGGGTCTGGAGGGAGGGATTGGGGGTGAGGGGCGCGGCGTAGAGGCCGCCCATGGTGGGCGCGTCTTCATTGTCGAGGCCGAGGAAGACTGCCATTCCATTGGCTGCGCTGGGTGGAGCCGTCGATCCGAAGACGACGGTGCCGCCCGAGGGCTGGTTGGGAATAATCGTGTTGGAGTTGGCGATCAACTGAACTGGCGAGAGTCCGTTGCCGTTGACCATGTCACGGAAGAAGACCCCGGTTTTTCCGATGTTGTTGTCGGTGTAGTTGCCTTTGAAGACGACCATGTTTCCTCCGGTGACAGCGGGGGCACCTGGGAACTGGTCAAAACGGGTAGCTGGCGGCGCACCCGGGACTTCGAAATAAGCATAGTTGGGTAGTGCTCCGAAGAGGCCTAAGCCGGTTTCGAGCGGGCCGGTGGGATTGGAGAAGACTCCGGTGCTGCCTGCGCGGGTCTCCGTGCCATCGGGCAGAGTGTAGGTGAGGACGGGTTGCGACTGTCCGCGGAAGGCGACGGTATCGGAACCGATGTCGATGCGTGGGAACGATGGGAACTGGATGAAAGTCGCCGGTTGCCCGTTGTAGGTGGTGTTGTTGGGCTGAGGAACGGCGGTGCTGTTGTCGGTGATGGTGGTGATGCCAGGCATGCCGCCGCCGAAGAGATTGCGCTCATAGATGCCGAAGGTTGGGCCATTCTTTCCCTGCCCCTGGCCTTTGAAGACGACCGTGCCATGAGCGTTGACCGACGGCTGGTTGTAGGAGTTGAAGTTCTGGGTGGTATTGGGCATGGTCATGGTGTTGTTGACCACGGTCTGCCAGCTTGCGGCAGCCTTGCCGTGAACGACGAGAGTCACGGTGTTGGATGATCCACCACCGGGCGTCGGGTTATCGACGGTGAGGCTGATGGAGGTTGCTGTAAGGAGTTCGGCTGCAGGCACGGCAACGGTCAGAGTCTGGGGCTGAATGGACAGCGGTGTAAGCACCGTTGTTCCTACCGTGACGGTGGTGCCAGGGACGAAGGAAGTGCCGCTGATAGTAAGGACGGTATCGCCCTCACTGGCGGTGACGCTGGTTGGGGTGAGCGTAGTCACGGCCGGTACTGGGTTCTGCACGACGAAGTGCAGTCCGTTTGAGGTACCTCCGCCAGGGGTTGGGTTGACGACGGTGATGGTCAACGATCCTGCTTTGGACATTGCGTCGAGGGTAATCTGCACGGTCAGCAGGGTGGGCGTGACGGCGGACGGCAGCAAGGCGTAGGTTCCGAACATGACGGTAGATTGCGGGACGAAACCGGTGCCGGTGATCTGGAGGTCAAAGACCGGGCTGCCCAGCACGACATTCTGCTGGGAGAGCGCCGTAAGGACGGGCACGGGGTTGATGACGGTGAAGTTGATGGCCGTGGTGGTGCCACCACCGGGACCCTGATTGGTTACGGTGACGGGGAAGATGCCTCCGCCGACGACCGAGGCTGCGGGAACGGTCACGGTGAGTTGCGTTGGAGTAAAGGCGGTTGGAATCAGCGTGGTTCCGCCGAAGTTGACTTTGGAGGAGGCAATGAACTGGGTTCCGGTCAAGGTGAGGGCGAAGTCCGGGTTGCCGGCACCGATGCTGGGGAGTGAGAGTGCGGTGAGGGTTGGCACGGGGTTCTCGACGGTGAACTCAAGCGCGTTCGAGATGCCGCCGCCGGGAGTGATGTTGGATGCGGTGACGGAGTAGACGCCGCTGGTGGTGAGGGACTCCTTCGGGATGAGCACGGACAACTGCGTGGATGTAATGGCAGTGGGTACGAGGGGGGTGCTGCCAAACATGACGGTTGCACCGGGTACGAATCCGGTACCGGTGAGATTCAGCGTGAACTCTGCACTGTCGACGAGGGTATTGGTGAGGGAGAGCGCGGAGAGCACGGGCACTGGATTGTTGACGGTGAACTGAAGCGCGTTGGACCGACCGCCACCGGGGGCGATGTTGGACGCGGTGACGGCGAGAACGGTACCGGTGGTGAAGGCAGCTCTGGGCACAAGAACCGCTAACTGGGTTGCGGTGAGCGCGGTGGGGGTGAGGACAGTTCCGCCGAAGGTTACGGTTGCGCCAGCGACAAAATTGGAGCCATTGATCGTAAGAGCGAGGTCGGGGCTATCGACCAGGACGCTGGGGACCGAGAAGGACGAGAGGACTGGAACCGGATTAAGCACGGTGAAGTTGAGTGCGTTGGAGCTGCCGCCGCCGGGAGAGGCGTTGACGACGCTGAGCGGAATGACATTGGCTGCGGTGAGCAGGGTGGTTGGAACAAGAACGGTAAGGCGAGTGGGGCTGACAGCCGTTGGCACGAGCGACTGACCGCCCATGCTGACCGTCGTGGTGGAGACGAAGTTGGTTCCGGTGATGTCCAACGGGAAGGATGCACCGTTGAGCATGGCGGTCTGCTGGGAGAGCGTGACCAGCGATGGCACGGGATTGTTGATCGTGAACTGAAGCGGGGCAGAGATGGAGTCACCCATGACCTTAACGTCGATGACACCAGCGTTGGCGGTGGCGTAGGCGGGTACGGTGACGGTGATGCTGTGGGAGGTAACGGAGGTGGGCGAAAGAACGACGGAGCCGAAGGAGACTTTGGAGTTGTTGTTGAAGTTGGATCCGGTCAAGGTGAGGGTGAAGTCACCGGCGCCCGCGACCAGTTGGGTGGGGGTCATGCTGGATGCGGTATAGGTGTGCTGACTGCTGCCACATCCGAGAATCAGGCAGAAGATACCTACAGTTGCGATCAAAGCGGCCAAATTGATGATCTTTCTCATTTCCATCCTCCGTCGCATCAGTTGCGCCTATGATCTGGTCGCTGCACGGATTTGGCCCAATCCGCTGTGGCCTGACTCCTGGCATGTGGACGGAGGCGAGTTGGCACGCTTCCGTTGCGCCTAAGAGCGGTCGGCATCTCCAGCACGACTGCAACATACTTACTGGCGCAACGATAGGAGCAACTTATTGGGTGATTCTGTGTTTTGAGTCACACGATGATGTGACAGGACACCGGCACTGTATGGCTGGCGGGATGAATCGTGAGGGATGACGAGGGTTTTGGAGTGTCGGATGGGAGGAATCGTGCGGATGTGGCGGCGTGCGTTTAGCGGACAGTCACAGGTTGTCCGGAAGCCGAGGGCTGCTGCAGGAGCTTGAAGGTAATCGCCATTGCGGGGATGAGGAAGACGGTTGATCCGATGACCCACATGGCGGCGGCTCCGGCGCGCTGGTCCATGATGGGCGCGATGCCGAAGGGGTTGGGCTGCTGGA
>JAJZFE010000212.1 GCA_021798655.1 Acidobacteriota bacterium
TGAAGGAACTTGTGCCGATAACGTCCAGCGTCATCGACTCACCCGCCGTCAAATCAAACGTTACGCGCATCGGCGTCCGTTGCCAGCGCGCCGGCGCACACACCGGGTGCGGCGGATTGGCCATCGGCCAGGGTCCGATAATCTTCTGCACGGCGGCCTTGCGCGTACCTAACTCGGCAACAACGGCGACCAGGCCGCCCTTGCCCGTCGTCGCCACGCCACAGTACGCGGCATAGTCGCGGAACCACACCACGTTCGATACGTCCGGCTCGTACGCCGGCAGATGCAGTGCCAGCACGTGCCCCGTCACGCGGTCCACCTGCAGCCACGGTCCGGGCTGCCACGTCCATCGCGCCGCTTCGCCGGGCAGGGCATCGTTGATCCGCAGCGCCCGCCGGATCACGAACGACCTGTCCGTCACCTCGTGCATCTCCCCGACCGTCCACTCTTTCTGGCGGTCGTCCACGAACAACGCGCGAATCCGCAGCGTCGACGCCTCTTCGCTCTTGTTATCGGCGGTCGCCTCGGGCGGGGTATAGGCCACGCGGCGCACCGGCCCCAGCGTCACGGTATGCACCTTGGGCGCGGCAGCCCGGGCCAGCGGGCCGGGGCCCAGGATAAACAGCAGTGGCACAACAGCCAATCGCAGTCTCTGCATCCGTGCAGCCTAGCAGAGTAGCCGCCCCGCACGCCCCTCTTCCCAAATCGCAGACTTTTCTATACACTTGCAGATGGTGCGTGTACCTTCCGCCGTCCCCAGCAGGCCCTCCGGCCACAGGGGACTATCAGAAGCCCACGAAACAGCTGGCAGGGATTGAAAGCAGATGGACGTAGCGGCACGTTTTCAGTGCGCGTCGCGTCTATCGAAGGAGACTGTTTGTCGAAGGAAGATGCAATTGAAGTCATGGCGGTGGTCGTCGAGACGCTGCCCAACGCGCTCTTCAAGGTCGAGCTTGAGAATAAGCATCAGGTTCTCGCGCACGTCTCAGGTCGTATGCGCAAGAACTTCATCCGCATCCTCCCCGGTGATCGTGTCGCCATCGAGCTGAGCCCCTACGATCTGAATCGCGGCCGCATCGTCTACCGCTACAAGTAATAAGCTGCTAGCTTTTAGCCGCTAGCTTCTAGCTAGAAACAAAAACCACGAACAGCTCCGCCTTTAGCCAGAAGCTAGAAGCTGAGAGCTAGAAGCTGAGGATTTATGAAAGTCCGTGCATCAGTAAAAAAGATCTGCGACAAGTGCAAGGTGATCCACCGCCGCGGCGTCGTTCGCGTCATCTGCGAGAACGCCAAGCACAAGCAGCGCCAGGGGTAAGGAACGACAACAAGAAGTTTTTGTTGTTGCTCTTGGATCTCTGGCCCTTACGGCCCCACCGGGCGAGTTAGCCGAAGTCAAGGCTTGCGATGAACCCGGAGGAGACAGCAACCAGGTCAGCCGTATCACCCTCAACCCCGCTCTCCAGAAGATGTCTGGACAGCCCAACCGAAAGGCACACCATGGCCCGTATCGCTGGCGTCGACCTGCCCGGTAACAAGCAGGCTCGCATCGCCCTCACTTATATCTATGGCATCGGTGATCCCCGCGCCCTCAAGATCCTTGAGAAGGCCGGCATCGACCCGCTCGCCAAGATGTCCACCCTCGACGAGGATCAGCTCAACAAGATCCGTGGCGTCATCGAAGAGCAGGGCGGCATTGAAGGCGACCTCCGCAAGGAGATCTCGCTCAACATCAAGCGCCTCATCGAAATCCAGTCCTACCGTGGTCTCCGCCACCGCCGTTCGCTTCCTGTCCGCGGCCAGCGCACCCACACCAACGCTCGTACCCGCAAGGGCCCCCGCAAGGGCACGGTTGCCGGAAAGAAGAAGGTGACCAAGTAATGGCTAAGTCTCAGAATAAGGGTACCGGCGCGAAGGTCGGCAAGAACAAGAAGTTCAAGAAGCGCGAGCGCAAGAACGTTCCATTTGGTCTCGTCTTCATCCAGGCCAGCTTCAACAACACCATCGTCACCATCACCGACCAGCAGGGCAACACGCTGTCGTGGAAGAGCTCGGGTTCGCTCGGCTTCCGCGGTTCGCGTAAGGGCACGCCGTTCGCGGCGCAGCAGGCTGCCGTCAACGCGGCAACCGCTGCTCGCGACCACGGCCTCCGTGCGGTCGACGTGCGCGTCTCGGGCCCGGGCTCCGGCCGTGAGTCCGCCATCCGCGCACTCGCTGCTGCCGGTATCGACGTCCGCTCCATCCGGGACGTTACGCCGATGCCGCACAACGGCTGCCGTCCGCCCAAGCGCCGTCGCGTATAAGTACGAGCTTCTAGCCGTTAGCCTCTAGCTTTTAGCTAAGAGCTAGCGGCTAGAAGCTAGAAGCTGTTCCACCCGGATCGTGACGAAGGGCAAGCCGCCCGTAAAGCGATCGACAACCGAAGTATGGAGATATAGAAATGGCACGTTATACAGGACCCGTCTGCCGCCTCTGCCGTCGCGACGGCGTAAAGCTCTTCCTCAAGGGCGCAAAGTGCTTCACCGAGAAGTGCCCCGTCGAGAAGCGCAACTTCGCCCCCGGCCAGCACGGCCAGTCCAAGAAGGTCAAGAAGCTCGTCGGCTACGGTCTGCAGCTCCGCGAGAAGCAGAAGGCCAAGCGCATCTACTTCACGCTGGAGACCCAGTTCCGCGCCTACTACGAGAAGGCCGCCAACCGCACCGGCGTCACCGGCGAACTCCTGCTGCAGCAGCTTGAGACCCGCCTGGACAACGTCGCCTACCGCCTCGGCTTCGCGCTCTCGCGCCGCCAGTCGCGCCAGGTCGTCCGCCACGGACACGTCTCGGTCAACGGCCGCAAGGTCAACATCCCCAGCTTCCAGGTTAAGGTGGGCGATGTGATCTCGATCCGCGAGAAGAGCAAGGAACTCACCATGCTCGCCACCGCGCGCGACTTCGCCGCCGGCCTCGGACGCGTCAGCTGGCTGGAGATCGCCGCCGACAACCTCTCGGGCAAGGTCATCGGCCTGCCCAAGCGTGAAGACATCCAGATCCCGGTCAACGAGCAGCAGATCGTGGAACTGTACTCGAAGTAAAAACGCAGGTTCCAGGTTCCAGCTTCCAGAAATGGAGTCCTGGAACCTGGTACCTGGCACCTAGAACCTCGCATCTCCCCAACCGCACCACCACCAGCCACGCAAAGTGCTTCGCGTGCGCGGTGAAGAAAGGAACACCCATGCTCTGGAGAGGTTTTCAAAAGCCCAAGCGTCTCGCCGTCGATCAGGAATCGCTGACGCCCACCCACGGTAAGTTCTCCGCGCAGCCCTTTGAGCGCGGCTTCGGCACCACCATCGGCAACGCGCTGCGTCGCACGCTGCTCTCGTCCATCGAGGGCGCTGCCGTCACCGCCGTCCGCATCGAAGGCGTGCTGCACGAGTTCCAGTCCATCACCGGCGTGGTCGAAGACGCGACCGACATCATCCTCAACCTCAAGCAGATTCCCTTCAAGCTCAACGGCGAGGGCCCCAAGGCGCTCTACCTGCGCGCCGACGCCGCCGGCGTCATCCTCTCCGGTGCCATTGAAGCCGACTCCGACGTCGAGATTCTCGATCCCAACGTCTACATCTGCACCATCTCCGAGGGCGGTCGCATCGACATGGAGATGCGCCTCAAGCGTGGCCGCGGCTACGTCTCGGCCGACAAGAACTTCGATAGCGACCTCGGCATCGGCTTCATCCCCGTTGACTCGGTCCACTCGCCCGTCCGCAAGGTCAACTACCTCGTGGAAGCCGCACGTCTCGGCCAGATCACCGACTACGAGAAGCTCAACCTGGAGATCTGGACCAACGGTTCCGTGCTCCCGGCCGACGCTCTCGGCCTCTCGGCCAAGCTGCTCAAGGACCACATGACCATCTTCATCAACTTCGAAGAAGAGCTCGAAGCCGGTGCCGACGGTCTGGGCGATGGCCCTGCCATCCGCAACGAGAACCTCAACCGCTCGGTCGAAGAGCTTGAGCTTTCGGTGCGCAGCTACAACTGCCTCAAGAACGCGAACATCGCCACCATCGGCGAGCTCATCCAGAAGACCGAAGCCGAGATGCTCAAGACCAAGAACTTTGGCCGCAAGAGCCTCAACGAGATCAAGGAGATCCTCGCGCAGATGGGTCTCTCGCTCGGCATGAAGATCGACGAGCAGGGCAACCCGGTCCCGGGCCCCACGTCGGTCCTCCCCGCCGCGACGCTCGCCGCCAGCTACGGCAGCTTCGACGACGAGGATGAAGACGAGGACGATGACCTCGACCTCGTCGGTGAGCCCGAAAACTTCTAAGGGTAAGCACTCCCTTTAGAACTTGTTATTCCGTTTTTCTTGTCATTCCGCAGCGCAGCGGAGGAATCTGCATCTTCTCCGCTGCGCCGCTTAATCCCACACCACTGCAGTTCCGGTCGACAGCAAAAGCTGGACCGAAGGAGACTTACCATGCGTCATCGTAATGGCGGCTTCAAACTCGGCCGCAACACCTCCCACCGTCGCGCGCTTCTGCGCAACCTCGTCACCTCCATCATCCTCCACGACCGCGTCCACACCACCATCACGAAGGCCAAGGCCACGCGCCCCATCGTCGAGAAGATGATCACCCTCGGCAAGAACGGCAGCGTCCACGCCCGCCGTCAGGCGCTGGCCTACCTCATGACGCCGGAGTGCGTTGACCGCCTCTTCAACACGGTCTCCCCACGCTACGCCACGCGTCCCGGCGGCTACAGTCGCATCGTCCGCACCGGCATCCGCAAGGGCGACAGCTCGGAGATGGCCTACATTGAGCTGCTCGACGCTGAGACCGAGCTGAACGAGAAGGCAGAGAAGCGCGAGGCCGCCAAAGCCAAGCGTCGCGAAGAGCTCCAGAAGCAGATGGAAGAGGCCAACGCCGGCGGGGAAAACCCCACCGCGTAGTCTTGCTTCATCACTCTCCGCAAAGGCGCGTCTTCGGACGCGCCTTTCGCTTTTCAGCGGAGCAACCAGCTGCACATCCACTGCGCTAAACTAGCCTCAATGCCGATCGTCGAACTCAACAACATCCGCAAGGTCTACGACACCAAGGTCGCCGTCGAAGGCCTCTCGCTCTCCATCGAGCCCGGCACCATGTTCGGCCTTCTCGGCCCCAACGGCTCTGGCAAGACCAGCTCCATCCGCATGATGATCGGCATGACCGTGCCCGACTCCGGCACCGTCTCGCTCTTCGGCCAGCCGTTCTCCCGCGCGCTGCTGCACCGCATCGGCTACCTGCCGGAGGAGCGCGGCCTCTACAAGAAGATGAAGGTGCTCGACCAGCTCACCTTCCTCGGCCAGCTCCACGGCCTCACCGAGTCGGTCGCACGCCAGCGCGCCCTCTCCTGGTGCGAGCGGCTTGAGATCACCGAGGCCATCGAAAAGAAGACAGAAGAGCTCTCCAAGGGCATGCAGCAGAAGATTCAGTTCATCGCCGCGCTGCTCCACGAGCCCGACCTCATCATCATGGATGAGCCTATGAGTGGCCTCGACCCGGTCAACGGCGCGCTCCTCATGGAGACGCTCTCCGACCTTCGCCGCAGCGGCAAGACCGTCCTCTTCTCCACGCACCGCATGGACCAGATCGAAAAGATGTGCGACGGCATCGCGCTCATCTCCCGCGGCCGTCTGCTGCTCAATGGCTCCGTGCGCGAGGTCAAGTCGCAGTACCCGCGCAACCGCCTGCACATCGCCTACACCGGCGACGACAGCTTTCTCCGCAGCTCCGCTGTCGTCGCCTCCAAGCTGCACACCGGTGGTGCAGACCTGCAGCTGACCAGCGAAGAAGCCGCGCAGCCACTGCTTGCCGAAGCTATCGCGCGCGGCACGCAGATCACCCGGTTTGAAGTCGTCGAGCCCACCATCGAAGACATCTTCATCGAACACGTCCGCGCCAGCTTCGGCGACGCCGCAGCAGAAGGAGTCCAACTCGATGGCTAGCCTGCACAACGTCATGCTCATCGCCCGGCGCGAGTACACCGAGCGCATCCGCACCAAGGCATTCGTCATCGCCACCGTGCTCATCCCCACCTTGATGGGCGGCGGCATCTTCGGCGTCGCGGCCATCGCCTCGCACAGCAAGGCCACCGCGCACATCGCCATCGTCGCCGCGCAGCCGCAGCCCGCGCAGGACCTCAAACAGCAGCTCGAACACAGCGACTACACCGGCATGACCGTCGATCTCGTCCCGCCCGGCGACACCGCCTCGCTCGACAAGCAGATCGCCGCCAAGCAGCTCGACGGCTACCTCGTCATCACGCAATCGCCCCATGACGACGCGGCCTCGCACCGTCCCACCTTCGACTTCACTCCGCGCTCCTCGGCCGACATCGCCACCAGCGGCTCCATCAAATCCGCGCTGCACACCGTCCTCACCCGCGAGTACCTCGCCCAGCACGGCGTCTCCGCCACCGACGCCGCCGCGCTCATGGATCCCGTCACCGTCAACATCATCGAGGCCGGCGGCCACCACGGCAACTCCACGTCGTCCTTCTACGTCGCGTACACGCTCTTCTTCCTCATGTACATGGTCGTGCTGCTCTACGGCATGAACGTCGCGCGCTCCATCATCGAAGAAAAATCATCGCGCATCTTTGAGGTGCTGCTCTCCACCATCAAGCCCGACGAGCTGCTCGCCGGCAAGATCCTCGGCGTCGGCGCCGTCGGCCTCACGCAGGTCGGCATCTGGATGCTCGCGGCCTCGGCCCTCGCTCTCCGCGCCGGCGCCATGAGCGGAGTCACCATCAGCACCACGCAGGTCGCGTTCTTCGTCGTCTACTTTGCGCTCGGCTACGCGCTCTACTCGTCCGTCGCCGCCGCACTCGGCGCCATGTGCAACTCCGAGCAGGAGCTGCAGCAGCTCAACATGTTTCTGATGCTGCCGCTCTTCCTCTGCATGGGGATGCTCGTGCCCACCATGACCAATCCCAACTCGCTGCTCGTTCGCATCGTCTCGCAGATTCCCTTCTGCGCGCCGCTGCTGATGAACTTCCGCGTCTCCATCGCCATGCCGCAGCCCTGGGAGATCGGCCTCTCCATCGCGTTGATCCTCATCACCATCTACGCCGTGCTCTGGGTCAGCTCACGCATCTATCGCGTCGGCATTCTCATGTACGGCAAGAAGCCGAACCTGCCCGAGATCATGCGCTGGCTCAAGTACTCGTAGACGCTCTTTTCTTTCTTGTCATTCCCGCAGGGAATCTGCGTTCTGCTCGGATCACCTGCATAGCGCGTGGCCGACTACACTATCACCGTGTCCTTCACCCGCAAACAGCGTCTCCTGCTCGCGATCGTGCCGCCCCTTGCGGCGCTCCTCATTCGCGTGCTCGGCGCAACGCTGCGCTACCGCGATGTCTTCGCGCCCATCGCGCCCGGCGAGCAGCCCATCCCTGTCGGCATCACCATCCCCGGCCCGGTCGTCTTCGCCTTCTGGCACCAGACCATGCTCACCTGCGCGCACCGTTTCCGCCACAAGGGCATCGCCATCCTCATCTCGCGCTCCTTCGATGGCGAACTCATCGCACGCACGGTCGAGCTGCTCGGCTTCGTTGCCGTCCGCGGCTCCAGCTCGCGCGGCGGAGCCACAGCGCTCAAGCAGATGGCCGAAGCCTACACCGCGGGCCATCGCTGCGCCTTCACCGCCGACGGCCCGCGAGGCCCCGCGCGCATCGCCAAACCCGGCCCCGTGCAGCTTGCCCAACTCTGTCAGGCAAAGTGGATCGGCTGCTATCACGCGAACCCCTCCCGCGCCTGGCACTTGAAATCGTGGGACAGCTTCATGATCCCCAAGCCCTTCTCCACCGTCACCTTCGCCTGGCCGCAACACGTCCCACCCAACGACCTAGCCGCCGTCCAGCGCGCCCTCGACGAAGCCGTCCGCCTCTCACGAGAACCTAGAACCTAGAACCTAGCACCTCGCATCTCGTATCTCACATCTCGTATCTCACCTCTCCTATGCTCGTCTCCGACTTCGACTACCACCTCCCCGAAGAGCTCATCGCGCAGCAGCCGCCCGCCGTGCGCGGCACCAGCCGCATGATGACGCTCGACCGCCGCACCGGCGCATTTGCCGACCGCAGCTTCGCCGATCTCCCCTCGCTGCTCCGTCGTGGCGACCTGCTCATCCTCAACGACTCGCGCGTCATCCCCGCGCGCCTCTTCGCCACGCGCGGCGGCCTGCACACGCAGCACAACTCGCCCGCACCCACCGGCCACATCGAGGTCCTGCTCACCGAGCATCTTGCCTCCGAACACAACGACTGGCTCGCCCTCGTCAAGCCCGCCAAAAAAATCCAGCCTGGCGAAACCCTCCACTTCCACGCAGCTCAAAGCTCAGGACTCGAAGCTGGACATCCGCCCCTCACCGCCACCGTCCTCGCCGCCGGCGACCACGGCGAGCGCACGCTTCGCTTCGCTCCCGTCGCAGACTTCCACGCCGCGCTCGATCGCATCGGCCATCTGCCGCTGCCGCCCTACATCCACCGCGACAAGCAGCACCCCAACACCGCCGAAGACCGCAGCCGCTACCAGACCGTCTACAGCAACGAGCGAGGCTCGGCCGCAGCCCCCACCGCCGGCCTGCACTTCACGCCGGAGATTCTCGACCAGCTCCACGCCCACGGCATCGAGACTGCGTACCTCACGCTGCACGTCGGCCTCGGCACCTTCCAGCCCGTGCGCGTCGATCGCACCGAAGACATCCGCCTCCACGCCGAGCCGTACACAATCCCCGCCGCAACCGCTGCAGCCATCAACAACGCTGTACTTCAAAACAGAAGAATCATCGCCGTCGGCACCACCAGCACACGCACGCTCGAACACATCGCGCGCACCACACAGCCCGCAGCTGCCTCACGTCTCGCGCCTGAGACGTGGGTTCCCCTCCAGCCGCACTCCGGCAGCACCGGCCTCTTCCTCTCGCCCGGCCTCAACGATGAGTTCAAACTGGTCAGCGGCCTGCTCACCAACTTCCATCTCCCGCAGTCCACGCTGCTGATGCTCGTCAGCGCCTTCGCCGGCCGCGAACACGCGCTCGCCGCCTACGCGCACGCCGTCGCCGCGCGCTATCGCTTCTTCAGCTACGGCGACTGCATGTTGATCCTCTAGCGCCCCTCTGCGCAACCTCCGTCGCCTCTGTCCCTCCGCGTTTTCTTCCCCCACCCGCGCAAACGTCTACACTGACAGACGACCATGTCCACCGAAAACTCCAAGCCGCCCATCTACCTCCTCGACACGATGGCCTTCATCTTCCGCGCCTACCACGCCATGGCGCGTATGCGTCCCATGACCACGCGCAGCGGCCTGCCCACTGCGGCCACGTACGTTTTCGTCAACATGATCAACAAGCTGCGCCAGGACTTCAAGCCCGAGTACCTCGCCGCGGTCTACGACGTAGGCGCGCCGCTGCTCCGCCACGAGACCGCCGCGCAGCTCACCAACGTGCAGAAGTTCAACATCAAGACCCAGCAGTTCGAAGCCACCGACTACGCCGGCTACAAGGCCAACCGCGCCGAAACTCCGCCCGACCTCATCCAGCAGCAGCCCTACATCCGCCGCGCACTCGAAGCCTTCCGCATCCCCATCGTCTACGCCGAAGGCTACGAGGCCGACGACGTCATCGGCACGCTCGCCGCACACT
>JAJZFE010000311.1 GCA_021798655.1 Acidobacteriota bacterium
CCCGCAACGTCGGCGCTCACATACACCTGCGCCGGCACGTTGATCTGCGAGTGCAGATACAGCACGGCTCCGCTCTTCGCCGCTGCATCCAGCTTCGTGTACGTGCCGTGCTCGCTCACCAGCGCCGCCGCGGCGCTGCCCTGCACGCGGTAGATCTGCTGGTCCATCCCCAGCAGCCCTGTCGCCAGCACGGCCCCGTCCGCCGTCACCGCCACGTCCTCCCACGACCCGGCAAACTCGGCGCCAAGTCGTGTCACCTTCTCCGTCGCCACATCCACCGAGTACAACCGCCCCTGCACATCGCGGTACGCACCCTCCACCGATCCACCCGCCGCAGCCACCAGAAAATCAATCTGCTTCCCGTCAGGAGTCCACTGCAGATGACTCTCCAACGCCTCATTCTTCGTCAACGCCTTCGGTTTGCCGCCCTTCGCCTCCACCACATAGATCTCCGAGTCCGATGGCCGCTCCAGACGGTGCGAAACCGCATCGGTCTCGAACGCAATCCAGCGTCCCGAAGGCGAAACCGCCATCTCCTCAATCGCCAGCGGACACCGCGCAATCACCTCGCTGCCTTGCGGATACTCGACCTTCTCATGCGCGCCCTTCGTGCCTGCTCCATCGTCCTCATGCACGGCAGCCGGCGTCACGCCCGGCTGCAACGCCGCAGCCACAGGCATCGCCAGCAGCACGTCTCCGCGCTCCTGCTCGCGCCAACGCACCACGTCCTTCCACTCGTCACGACGCGCATCCTCCGCGTCCTTGGCCAGCGGCTCGGTCATCGCCACCATTACATGCGTGCTGTCCGCGCTCCACGCAAAGCTGTGCGCCTCCAGCGCCTCCGCGTACAACGGCGTCGCTTCACCGCCCTGCACAGGAACCAACCACACCCGCATCGTTCTGTCGTCATCGTCATCGCCGACCACCTTGCGATCCGACAGAAACGCCACCTTCAACCCGTCCGGAGACCACTGCGGCTCCGTGTCATGCCCCGACCGGGTCAACGGCACCAGCCGACCGCTCGACCGCGTCCACAACCACAGGCTCTCCGTATAGCTGTCGTGCTTCCAGTCCGGCACGTTCACCGCCATCACCGCCGACGCTCCATCCGGCGAGATCCGCGCCGCGCTGACTTCCGTCGTGCTGAAAAACTCATCCAGCGTGATCGCCGGCTTCCCCTGCCGTTCGCCGGCAGCCTCGCAATGCCCAGACCTCTCGCAACCGACACAAATCACTGCTGCCAACAGCAACAGACCACACCCACGAAACACGCTCATACCCTGTTTATACCCCCAACGCGGGCGTGCCCGCACCACCCCCGACCGCCGCCCTCAAGGCAAACGTCCTTGCTTGCTATTGATAACTCATCTACAATAGGACATGGCACACAGAAATCATCGCTCCTCCCTGCTACCGCGGATGTCCTCTCTTTCCACGCGCTGCGGCCGGCTCGTCCTTCTGCTCGTCACCCTCACAGCACCTGCGGTCAGCTCCCACGCGCAGACCCTGCGCTGGCCGAGAACCTCTGACTCCATCGTGCCCAACCCAACCGTCTCCGTCCCGACACGCTCTCATCACCACACCAGCAACCCGCCCGCAACCATCGCGTCAGGCAGCCCCAACGCTGCACCGTCGCAAAGCGCCGCTTCCACCAAGCCAGTCAACACGCCCCCAACCAGCGCACCCGTCAGCAACACCGAGTAGTTCGCTGCAGTGCGCGCGACAAAAGCATGGAGCGTGTTCCGATTGACAGTCTCACCGTCAACAGGAACACGCTCCATCGTTCGCGCTTGCGCTCAATGCTCTGACTGCGGCCTACAGCGTTGCATCCTGCTCGGCGTGATGGCGCACATCCGCGCCCTTCACCCAGAAGATCACGTCCTCCGCGATGTTGGTCGCATGATCGCCAACTCGCTCCAGGTTGCGCGAGATGATCAGCGCGTTCAACGCCTGCGGCGTCAGGTCCGGCTTCTCCTTGATCAGGTTGCCCAGCGCCTTGAACGCATCGCGATTCATATCGTCCACCTGGTCGTCGAGCTGCAGCACCGCATGCGCCATCTCTGCATCGCCTTCAATAAACGCCTGCAGCGCCTTCCGCACCATCGCACCGGCCAGCTGCGCCAGCTTCGGAATGTCCACCGGCAGCTCCACGTTCGGCTGCTTGCCCAGCTCCTGCACGCGGTTGGCGATGTTCACCGCCTGATCGCCCACCCGCTCCAGATCGGCATTGATGCGAATCACCGAGATGATGAACCGCAGGTCCACAGCCATCGGCTGCTCCATCGCCAGCAGGTCCAGCGCCAGGCTGTCGATCTCGCGCTCCATCCGGTTGATCGCCGGCTCTGACATCAGCACCAGCTCGCACAGGCTCTCATCGCGCGACGAGTACGACTCCGTCGCACGCTGAATCGCCTGCTCCACCAGCCCCGCCATCACCAGAAGCCGCTCCTTCAGTTCATCCAAGCTCTGCTGAAACCGTATCCGCGTCATCCGAACCTCCCTGTGATGTAGTCTTCCGTCCGCTTGTCCGAGGGGTTCGTGAAGATCTTCGTCGTCGGTGCGAACTCCACCAGCTTGCCCGTCAAAAAGAATCCGGTATTCTCCGCCACACGCGCCGCCTGCTGCATGTTGTGCGTCACGATCACGATCGTGTACTGGCTCTTCAGCTTAAAGATAAGGTCTTCGATCTTCGCCGTCGATACCGGATCCAGTGCACTGGCTGGTTCGTCCATCAGCAACACCTCAGGATCCACCGCAAGCGCCCGCGCAATGCACAACCGCTGCTGCTGGCCGCCGGAGAGGCTCGCACCCGACTTCTTCTTCAGGTCGTCCTTCACCTCGTCCCACAACGCCGCGTTCTTCAGCGACTTCTCCACCACCTCGTCCAGCACGCGCTTCTTCCGAAACCCGTTCAGCTTCAGCCCGCTTGCCACGTTGTCATAGATCGACATCGTCGGAAACGGATTCGGCCGCTGAAACACCATCCCGATCCGCCGCCGGATCTCCACCGGGCTCGCGTCCTTGTAGATGTCGATCTCTCCCATGCGCACGATGCCTTCCGCGCGCGCAATCGGGTTCGTCTCGTGCATCCGGTTCAGGCACCGCACAAACGTGCTCTTGCCGCAACCCGAAGGCCCAATCAGCGCCGTCGCATGGTTCGCAGGAATGTGCAGGTTGATATCCCACAACGACTGCGTCGACCCATACCACGCGTTCAACTTCTCAACCTGGATTCCGACTCCCACTAGTGCTGCCCTCCCTTGAGCGTCCCACGTCCGGCAACCACGCGCACCAGCGTCACTGACACCATAATCATCGCAATCAGTACCAGCGCTCCACCCCACGCCAGCCGATGCCACTCGTCATACGGGCTCACTGCATAGGTAAAGATCTGTAGCGGCAGCGCAGCCATCGGCTGGTCCAGGTTCAGGTTCCAGAACTGGTTGCCCAGTGCCGTGAACAGCAGCGGTGCCGTCTCCCCGGCCACGCGCGCAAACGCCAGCATACAGCCCGTAATAATCCCCGGCATCGCCGTCCGCAGGCTCACCGAGATCACTGTCCGCCACTTCGGAATCCCCAGTCCAAACGCCGCCTCACGCACCATCTGCGGAACCGTCGTCAGCATCTCTTCGGTCGTCCGCGTAATCGTCGGCACCATCATGATCGCCAGCGCCACGCCGCCTGCAAACCCGGAGAAGTGGTGCTCCTTCGCCACGATGAGCGAGTACGCCGCAATGCCCATCACAATCGACGGCACACCGTTCAGCACGTCCGCCGTAAACCGAATCGCCGCAGCCAGCCACGTCCCGCGGCCATACTCGGCCAGGTACACGCCCGCGCCAATGCCCACCGGAATCCCGATCGCGCTCGCCAGCCCCAGAATCACGCCCGAGCCCACAATCGCGTTCGCCATGCCGCCGCCGTCCTCGCCCACCGGCACCGGCATCTTCGTAAAGAACGCCCAGTTCAGCGAGCTGAAGCCCTTGTACAGCAGGTAGCCCAGAATCGCCACCAGCGGCACCAGCACCACAAGCGTCGCCAGCACGGCCAGCCCTGTCACCATGTGGTTCGCAACATTGCGCCGCAGCCGCAGCCACGACTCCATCTGTGCAGAACGTACCGGCAGCGTGCTCATCAGTGCGCCCTCGCCGTGTTTCCGCGCGTCACCGCCCACACCAGCAGCCGGGCAATCGCGTTCACCACAATCGTCACCAGGAAGAGCGCCAGCCCAATCTCGATCAGCGCGCTCAGATACAGATCGCCCGTCGCCTCGGTGAACTCGTTCGCAATCACACTGGCCAGCGTGTAGCCCGGCGCGAACAGGTTCTTCAGCATGTCGGGATGGTTGCCGATCACCATCGTCACCGCCATCGTCTCACCCAGCGCGCGGCCCAATCCCAGAATCACCGAACCCACAATTCCGATCCGCGAGTTCCGCAGCACGCTGATGCGAATCATCTCCCACCGCGTCGCGCCCAACGCCAGCGCGGCCTCACGCTGACTCGGTGGAACCACCTGCATCACATCGCGGCTGATCGATGCAATCACCGGAAAGATCATGATCGCCAGAATCACACTCGCCGTAAACATGCCTACGCCGAAGTTCGGCTCCACAAAAAAGCCCGTCCAGCCCAGGTACTTCTCCAGCACCGGCCCCACCTGGTCACGCACAATCGGCACCAGCACAAACACGCCCCACAACCCATACACCACGCTCGGAATCGCCGCCAGCAACTCCGTCAGGAACGACACCGGACCGCGCAGCACCTGCGGGCAGACCTCCAGCACAAAGATCGCCACCAGCAGCGCCAGCGGCACGGACATCGCCACCGCCAGCAGGCTCGACACCACCGTACCATAGATAAACGGCAACGCCCCAAAATCACCCGACACCGGGTCCCACACCGTACCTGTAAAAAACTTGAACCCAAACGCATGAAGCGACAGCCGCGAATCCCGCACCAGTACAAATACAATCAGCAGCACGATCACAAAGATGCTCAGCCCGCACAGCAGCATCAGCGCCTTGAACACGCCATCCGGCCAACGTCCCGCACTCTTCGCGCTCAGAAACTGACGCACCACCGACGGTGCCGCAGCGGGCACAGTCTCAGCGGTCACCGGGCTCGACGCCGCCTCCACACTGGCTAGCACCACCGGTTGACGCATCGAAATGGGATTCGGTTCGCTCATCATCTGCGCCTGCGCGTCTCGCCACCAGTGTATGAAAGGACTGTGAATGGACCGTGAATTTCAACTTGCTTCGTTCAGCGGGATCACCGCCTTGCCTGCCCGGGCATCACCACGTCTCTACGCGCCGCGTCCGCTTCCACCCAAAGAGGGCTCCGGCCCCTGCGAACGTCCCACCTCCGCAGGGGCCGTCCAGTCACCTACTGCAGCGTTGCGATCGTCTTCCGCTCCATCATCATCACCGACTTCGGCAGCGGAGCATACGTCATCCCAGCGGCCTCGGCCTCGCCCTTATCGAGCATCCAGGTCAAAAAGTCCTTGATGACCTTGCCCTTCGCCGGGTCATCGGACTTCACCGGCACCAGCATCCAGGTGAACGAAGAGATCGGGTATGAATCCGCGCCCGGCGCATCCACAATCGACACCCGGTAGTCAGCCGGCATATTCTTCGCGCTCGCCGCCGCCGCCGCCGTCACGCCCGCCGTCGAACCCTGCAGCCACTTGCCTGCCGCATTCCGCACGTAGCCAAACTCCATCTTGTTCTGCACTGCGTAGATCAGCTCCACATACCCAAACGCGTACGCGCTGTTCCGCACCATGCCCGCCACGCCCTCGTTGCCCTTCTGGCCAATACCCAGCGGCCAGCGCACCGACGTGTTCACACCAATCTTCGACTTGAAGTCACCGCTCACCTTCGACAGATAATCCGTAAAGATGTACGTCGTGCCCGACCCGTCCGAGCGGTACACCGGCAGAATCCCATGGTCCGGCAGGCTCACGCCGGGGTTGTCCTTCACGATCCGCGGATCGTTCCACTTCGTGATCTTGCCCAGGTAGATATCCGCGATCACGTCCGGCGCAAACTTCAGCGGCGACTTCGCTCCCGGAACGTTGTACACCGGCACCACCGCGCCCAGCACGGTCGGAATCTGCACCAGCTTCACCTTCGACGCCGCCAACTGCGCGTCCGTCATCGGCCCATCGCTCGCGCCAAAGTCCACCGTCTTCTCCGAAACCTGACGAATCCCCGCGCCCGATCCCACCGACTGGTAGTTGATCTGCACGCCCGGGTGCGCCGCACTGTACTCGCTGAACCACTTCGAGTAGATCGGGTTCACAAACGTGGAGCCCGCACCCGTCAGATGCTGAGCCGCAGCCACCGCCGCGCCACTTGTCGCCAGGACGGCCACCAGAGCGGCCTTCGAAATCACATTCAGCTTCATCACACGTACTCCTGATAGATCGGTTTCCCTGTTGCGTTGAACACGCTACGCCTTACACTCTACCGCGTTCAGGGCGCGCTCTCCACTCTGCCAGAGCGCGCCCTGTCTCCCGGACTACGGAATGTAGTAACGCATCGAAACATGCACCATCGGCTCGGTTGCACGCGGCCCGCTCGGAGTCGTCGCGCTGCCTACACCCGACCACAGGTTGCGCTGCAGGTAGCTGTACGTCGCCCAGTACTGCAGGCGGCCATACTTCGGGCTGCTGATCGGCTTCCAGACCACACCAATCATCGCCTCCTGAATGTAGCGCGTCGGGGCGCCGCAGTTCGCCGCTCCCAGACCGCCGCCCACACCCGCTCCAGGACCCGTCGCCGGCGCGCCCGGCAGGTTGTAGCAGCCGCCGTTGTTCAGGTTGTTCGGGCCATAGCCAAACGTGTCACCCTGCGCCGTCGTATACACCGTGCGCTGCGCATACTCACCGCCGTAGTAGGCATCGATGTCCCACTTCGGCGTCGGGTGCGTCTCCAGCGAAAACTCGCCGTGGTAGTTCTTGATCGGAGCCAGCGTCTCGTCCGGACGCAGCGTCGCGTCCGCAAGCTGTGCCGAGCCGTAGCGACCCGTACCCGTACCGCCCATGCCCTGCAGCGCAACCTCGACCTTCTTCTGGTCCAGGTACACACGCGCCGTACCGAACACGCCGCCTGCCGTCTTCGTATTGTGCAGATAGCCGGTGCCGTAGGTATACGTCGGGGCCGCTGCCGTACCACCAGAACCCGTGATCGGCAGATAGTAGTCGCGCAGGAACCGGCCCACTCCGCCGACCTCGGCATGGAAGTTCGGCAGGTCGAACGCCGCCTTCACCAGCACGTCCGGAGCCACGTTGTTCGCGTAGGTCGTGATGTTGCTCGCGCCGCCATTCGCAGCCGCCGCGTTGTACAGGCCGCCGCTCTGGCCGATGCCGCCGAAGAAGTACTCATTCGGAATCGCCGCACCCACCGTCGAGGCCACCGTGAACCCGGTGATCTGCGCCTGCTCGGCCGACACCGCCACCGTCAGCGCCTTCGTGCTCAGGTCGCCGAAGCGCTGCTGCACGCGGAACCCGGGCTGACGCTCCCAGCTGTAGCCCACAAAGTACTGCGGGTCGATCGTCTGCGGCTGAATCTCAGTCCGCGTGTCCGTCCCCTTGCGGTCTTCGGTCACCAGCGACCACATCTGGCCGCCCGTCATCGCGAACCCGTTCGCCAGCTCAACCTTGCCCCAGATCTGCCGCTGACGCAGCACATAGCTGTTGCTCTGGTTGTTGTTCGACGTCGTGCCCGAACCCAGGAAGTCCATCTCGTAGTAGCCCGACAGCTTCGCCGTGCCCGCCTGGCCCTGGAACAGAACACCCAGTCGGCTCTGCCGTCCGCTGAAGTTCGTCTCGCTCACATGCCCTTCCGTCGCGCCCGGAAAAGGAATCGCGTTGAACGGCGTGTTGATGTCCGAGTTCACCGAATGCTGCCGGTACACACCTTCGGCCGCCGCGAAGGCGATCGGCGTAATCGTGATGCCCTTGTAGTGCACCGCGCTCGGCGAGTACACCTCGTCATGCAGCTTCTTCTCGTCCGCAACGACCGCATCGGCCTTCGCGTTTGCTGCCTCTGCAGCCTTCGCCGCATCCACCGAAGCCTGCTTCGCCGCATCCGCTGACTGCTGAGCCTGCTGCGCCATCGGCGTCGCAATCGGATCGGTCTCCGGCTTCGGCTCCATCACTTCGGCCTTCGGCTGGTTGGCCAGCGCCTGCTTCAGCGCGTCGATCTGCGCCTGCTGATCCGCCAGCTGCTTGCGAAGATCATCGCAGGGCATCTCGTCCTTCTTCACGTGGTGCTTCTTCATCGTCGTCTTGCACGGGTTCGACGTCGCGGCCTGCTGCGCACGAACGCCCGGCACACAGAACAACGCTGTGGCGACTGCGGCGGCAACTCCAATTTGTCTGAAAGTCATTAATCCTCACGAGGCAGCGCTAAAACGTAACGATCCCTGTCCGGCTTGATACCGCCACCGCAGATTCGCTCGCTTTGCTTTGCCCATTCGTTGTCTCAAGCTTCAACGTGCTCTGTGAATAGGCGTATTCAATCGTGTGAATAGAATGTAAAAATCCCCGCTCAGCATCAAATCCAACTGCAAAACCCGCCACCGCGCCCCTCCCGGCCAGCGAATTCATTACAAATCTGTCATCTCAACCGAAGCCCCACTCTTTGCGGCCACAAGGAACAGCCCCGCCACCTCTGCTCTTGCAGTTGCCTTTCTCTGCTCTCGATCCCCTCTCCTCTATCCCCTGCCCTCTATCCCCTGCTCCACCGGCAGCGTAAAGAAGAACCGGCTCCCCATCCCCAGCTCGCTCTCCACCCACATCCGCCCGCCGAACGCTCCTGCCCGGTGCGACTCCACCAGGTGCTTCACAATCGCCAGCCCCAGCCCCGTCCCGCCCGACTCCCGGCTGCGCGCCTTGTCCACCCTGTAAAACCGTTCGAACAACCTCCCCAGGTGCTCCGACGGAATCCCCTGCCCGAAGTCCTCCACGCAGAACTCCACCGCGCCCTCCACCTGCCGCGCGCTCAGCACCACCGCTGCCTCATCCGGTCCGCGATCGCCGCTCTTCAACGCCGTCGGCCGCCGCCCATAGTTCAGCGCGTTCTCCACCAGGTTGCTCATCACCTGCACCATCGCGTCCACATCCGCCACCACCGTCGCCTCCGGGTACTCCCCGATCGACAGCTCCCCACCCTTCTCCTTCACCAGCCCCGCCACCGCCACCGCCGTCTCGTCGATCAGCGTCGCCACCTTCACCGCCTTGGGCCGCAGCTTCACCTCGCCCGAATCCACCCGCGCCATGGCCAGCAGGTCATCCGTCAGCCGTCCCATCCGCCGCGCGCTCTTCTGAATCGCCTGCAGAAACTCCTGCACCTGCGGCGTAAACGTCCCCGCCGTCCGCCGGTCCTCCAGCAGCATCTCCACATACCCGGAGATCGACGTCAGCGGCGTCCGCAGCTCATGGCTCACATTCGCCACAAACTCCCTCTGCGTCCGCTCCACCTGCTCAATCCGCGTGCGATCCTGCATCACCACTACTGCGCCGCCCTCGGGCATCGGGCTCGCGCTCACCGCAAACACCCGTCCGATCGGCAGCGACACCGACCGCTCCTCCGCATACTTGCCCTGCTCCAGCGCCACCTGCACGCACCGCAGCACCTCCGGC
>JAJZFE010000283.1 GCA_021798655.1 Acidobacteriota bacterium
GCCGCGACCACGGCAACCTCATCTTCCTCGACCTCCGCGATCGCACCGGCATCACCCAGGTCGTGCTCGACAAGGAGACCTCGCCGCTCAGCCACGCCAAGGCCGAAGCCGCGCGGCCCGAGTACGTCGTCGCCGTCACCGGCAAAGTCCGCGAACGCGGCGAGGGCCTCAAGAATCCCAAGATGGAGACCGGAGACATCGAGCTCGTCGCGCAGAACCTGCTCCTGCTCAACGACGCGAAGACGCCGCCCTTCCCCATCGCCGACGACACAGTCGCCGTCAACGAGGAGTCGCGACTCAAGTACCGCTATCTCGACCTCCGCAGGCCGGAGCTGCAGCGCAACTTCCTGCTGCGCCACAACGTCACGCGCGCCATCCGCGAGTACCTCTCCGACAGCGGCTTCCTGGAGATTGAGACGCCGCTGCTCACGCGCTCCACGCCCGAAGGCGCGCGCGACTACCTCGTGCCCAGCCGCGTCCATCCTGGCCACTTCTTCGCGCTCCCGCAGTCGCCGCAGATCTTCAAGCAGCTGCTCATGGTCTCCGGCTTCGACCGCTACTTCCAGATCGCCCGCTGCTTCCGCGACGAGGACCTCCGCGCCGACCGCCAGCCCGACTTCACGCAGATCGACCTCGAAGTCAGCTTCCCGCAGATGAGCACCATCTTCGCCGTCGCGGAGGGCTTCCTCCACGCCGCGTTCTCTGCGGCTGGAATCACTCTGCCCGAGGCTCCCTTCATCCAGATGACCTACGATCAGGCCATCGCGAAGTACGGCATCGACAAGCCCGACATGCGCCTGCCCGCCATGGTCGATCTCTCCCACGCGCTCACCGCCGAGCTGCGCGAGACGCTGAAGATCGATCCCGCGCTGCCCGTCCTCGGCTTCACCATCCCGTCCGTCGGCGAGCTCTCCGGCACCGCACGCAAGGCTCTGCTCTCCGAGATTCGCGCCAGCTTCGGCGACTGCGGACTCGACATGCTGGACCTCGCCCGCCTGCGTACCAACGCGGCCTTCGTCCCGCTGGCCGAGAGTATCGAAGGCAAGCTCAGCGCCGAGATGTCCCTCTTCAACGGCAACTCGCACTGCGCCGAAGACCTCGCCATCGTCATCACCCCCAAGCCCGGAACGCCGGCCATGTGGAACTACGATCCGCAGTGGATCTACAAGCGCGTCGGCGCACTCCGTCTCGAACTCGCCAGGAAGTACGCCGACAAACACGGCCTCTTTACGCAGACCGGCACCGCCGCCGACTTCCGGTTCCTCTGGGTCACCGACTTCCCCATGTACGAGTGGAACGAGGAGCACAAGGCCTGGGACGCCGCGCACCACCCCTTCACCTCGCCGCACGAGGAGGACATCCAGAGCGGCGCGCTGGTCAACGACAAGGGCTCGGTCCGCGCCCTCGCCTACGACATCGTGCTCAACGGCACCGAGCTCGGCTCCGGCAGCATTCGTATCCATCGCAAGGACGTGCAGGCCGAGATCTTCCGCTCGCTCGGCATGAGCGACGCAGAGGCGCACGAACGCTTCGGCTTCTTCCTCGACGCGCTCGAGTACGGCACGCCTCCGCACGGCGGCATCGCCCTGGGCCTCGACCGCATCGTCATGATCCTCGCTGGAGCCAGCAGCCTGCGCGAGGTCATCGCCTTCCCCAAGACGGCCAAGGCCATCGACCTGATGGTCGACGCGCCCACGCCCGTCCCCGACAACCTGCTCCGCGACCTCAGCCTGAAGGTCGTCACCCGCAGCTAGGCATACCGCCTCTGCGATACAATCAACGTCATGGCCGAGTGGTGAAATTGGCAGCCACAGCAGACTCAAAATCTGCCGAGGGTAACCTCATGTCGGTTCGAGTCCGACCTCGGCCACCATCCGTCCTCTCCGCTCGCTCAGGCTCGCCCTGTAGGTGTTTCGAGATGGCTAGGGCAGTTTCCTCTCAGGTGTAGTGCCAGCAATCTTCATGATTTGTCATTCCGCAGCGAAGCGGAGGAATCTGCATCTTGGACTGCGACTACACCTGAACGACAAGCGCTCTAATTCATCCAGCGCTTGTCGTTCGGATCGCGTGGCTCGCGCGCCTTGCCCAGCGGGTCCACGTAGCGGCCATCCTCATCGAGGCTGACCTCCTTGCCCTGCTTCCGCATATACACCGTGAACTTCTTCGCTGCCCGCCGACGCTTCGCCCGATAGTACGCATTCCGCAGCCCATACCACTGCTCCGCAAACCCGGCGCGAACGCCGCGCCGCGGTGCCAGCACCAGAAACCCATATCCACACGCGCCGCTCATCAGCGCCACCAGCGCGCCGAATCGGTCGCCGCCGCGCACCGTCAGCGCCAGGTACACCAGCACATAGATCGCCGCCAGGTACTTCGCCTTCAACGTCAGGATGAAGCTGAACTGCACCGGCTGTTCCGGGCTGTGATACGCGAACGCGATCAGCGTGGCCAGCACAAACGGCCACAGCCCGCTCACCATGCTGTACGGCACAATCTCCGGTCGACCGGCCAGCGCCAGCCCAGCCGACAGCAGCGACGCCACCAGCGCGCCGCCCGCCATCGTCACCACGAAGTACTCCAGCAGCCAGCGGCTGCCATAGCTGTCCTCCAGCGACGACGCGAAGAACCACACCGACAGCAGCGCGAACGCCACATTCAGCAGCCCATCGGCGACAAACGGATACGTCAGCAGCCTCCACACCTGCCCATGCAGCACCAGGTCAGGAATCAGCAACAGCCCGGCGTCCACCGTCGCCCACAGCCCCGGCAGCAGCAGCGCCATCGCAGCCAGCGCGAAGTACGCCACCAGCGCCGCCAGAATGATGCGCCGCGTCATACCGCGAAACGGCGGCAGCGACAGCGTGACCGGCCCATTGGATCGAAATGCCATGCGAATGCTCCTGCCCTGCTC
Source organism: Acidobacteriota bacterium (assembly GCA_021798655.1). The sequence continues at coordinate 2,912 of JAJZFE010000283.1, forward strand.
GGTTGGATGCGCTCCGGCGTTACTTCGCCGGAGCCGGCTTGCGCGGCGCAGAGGGCGACATCATCATCATCGCCCACCGCACCGTATACGGCACCACCGCCGGGCTGCGATGCCCCGCCGCGTCCACCGAGCGCACGCCGAAGACTACGTTGTCCTTCGAGATGTCCAGCCGCAGCGTCAGCGCGCTACCCGCCGAAGCCACGTTGGTCCACGTCGGCGCATCCGTCGGCCGCCACACCACCTCGTACGTCGTGTCCGCAGGCGCACCCGCAGGAGCCTGCCAGCGGATCACCGAGAAATTATCGTTGAAGCCGTTGGTAATCTTCACATCCGGAAACACCACGTTCGTCGGCTCGCCCGGCGCTGCCGCAAAGGTCGCCAGGCTCGCCGCATTCACGCGCGCCACGTTTGCCGTGTAGCTCGGGTCCACAAACTTCAGGTAGTCGCCGAACTCCACCGTACCGTCCTTGCCGTCCGGAAGTTGTCCGGCCTCAGTCCGCAGATCCTGGTGCTGATGGTTGAAGTTCTCCCGCCACTCCGTGATGCGCACCGCCGCAAAGCCCTCTGCGTTGAAGCTCGAATGGTCGCCGCCGCGCCCAAATCGGTCGCGCCGAAACTCCAGCACCGGATGGAACGCAACGGTCTGGCCCGCGGACGAACCGGCCTTCAGGTACGTCTTGCTCACCTCGGCAATCGCCCGCGCCACCTCGCGCGACGGCGAATCCGACTCGTAGCCATACGTCTGGATCACGTGCAGTTGATCCAGCGTCGTCGTGCTCGGAACACCCTCGCTGAACACCCGCACGGCGCGAGTGTCCTGCGACGGAACCCCTTCAGCCTTGTTGCCTGGCGTCATGTCACCGCCCACAATGTCGTTGTTCAGCACCGCCTCCAGCTCCCAGCCTTCTTTCTTCGCCAGCTGCGCCAGGTGCCGGCTGCCGTCGAGCCCCTGCTCCTCGCCCGCAACCGCCACAAACACGATCGTCGACGGAAACTTCAGCTTGCTCAGCGCGCGCGCCGACTCGATCGACACCGCCACGCCCGACGCATCATCGTTCGCTCCCGGTGCTGCGTCATGCGTATTGAAGTTGTCCGAGTTGCGCGAGTCATAGTGTCCCGTCACCAGCACGCGGCGGTTCGCCTGCGCCGGGTCCGTGCCCTTCAACACCGCATAGATGTTCTGCAGCCGCGTGTCGCGCGTCACCCGCGAGCCCGGAACACCCGGCTCGATGAAGTCGTCCCGCTTCACCTCCAGGCAGCCCCCGCACTCCGCCGAGATCGCCGAATACTCGCTGTAGATCCAGTCCGCCGCCGCCGTCACCCCCGTACCCGGCGGCAGGTCCGTCTCCATGCTCGACAGCGTCGAACGGTTCTTGAACGACACCAGCTTCGCAATGTCCGCCTTCACCCGCTCCGGCGAGATCCCCGCAATCGCCCCCGCAATCTTCGGATCGGCCCTGGCCACCGTCAGGTTCGTCATCGGTTGCTGCGCTGCCACACCTGCCGCTGCCAATACCCACACACACACTGCCTGTGCCAGACGCTTCCGTTCCGTACGGTTCATTTCGGTCTCCCAATCCTGTGATGAGGCAACCACCCTGCACATTCCCGCAACTCAAGGTTGACGTGACTTCGCACTCCCGCTAGAACTAGGAAAGCGACTCAGTGGCGAGGGGACGGAGCCTGCTGGCTTCATCGTACTCGTCCACCGCCTGACGCGAAACGTTAACCGCACGCACCGCGTGCCCACTCAACCAGGAGAGGCTTGTATGTCTGTCGTTTGCCCGGAATGCGACAACCCGATCGATATCGATGTAGATGATGTGGAGGCAGGCGAGGTCGTCACCTGCGAAGAGTGCGGCACCGACCTCGAAGTTGTCTCCGCAGACCCCCTCGAACTCGCACCCGTCGACGATGAAGGGTACGATGATGAAGAGGACGACCTGATTGACGACGATGAAGAAGAAGACGATGAGTAAGTCCGCGCACCGCCTGTTCGCGGCGGTCGCGCTTGCGGCACTGGCACTCCCTGTATTTGCCTGCTTCGCCACGCCCGCTGCCTCCGCGCAGTCCAGGCACATCGAGCGCACCGTCGAGGGCAAGGTCGTCAACAAAGCCGACGCCCCCCTCCCCGGAGCCATCGTCTACCTGAAGGACACTCACACCCTCAGCATCAAGACCTACATCTGCGACGACGATGGCCACTTTCGCTTCGGCCAGTTGTCACAGAGCACCGACTACGAGATCTGGGCCGAGTCCAACGGCACCAAGACCGGCACCAAGGGCATCAGCTCCTTCGACAATCGCAACAGCTACAACTTCACCTTCACCATCAAGTAGCTCAAGATAGCTCAAGATCAAAACGCCTGTCGCGACCGGCATCGCAGCCCGGAACGCGACAGGCGTCGTTCATGCCAGAGAACCCCTACGGCTTCGAGGCAGGCGCGTTGTACGGAACCATCAGGTTCGCCACGATCGGCGTCACCACCGGCGTGGCCGCGCCGATCAGCTCTTGCACGGAATTGCCGCCAAAGTCGGAGACCCACACGTCGCCAGCGCCGTCCACCGCGATCCCAGCGGGAGTCGACACAGTCGTTCCGCCCGTATACCCCGCCATGGGTGTGATCTCCGTGCCACTGCTGTTGAAGGCGACGACCGTGTTGGGCGCGCCCTGATCGGCGACCCAGATGTTGGCCGCCCCGTCCACCGCGTTGTACTGGAAAGAAGACCCGGTGTTCGCCGATTGAAATTGAGAACCCGTCGCGACATTTCCAGTGACGGCCACCTCACCCAATGTTGCCGATCCCGACACCCATGCGTTGTTATTGTGGTCGGTGGAGACCCCCTGCAGCGTCCCGGGAAAGTTCGTTGCCGTGCCAACCGGCGTACCACTGGCGCTGACGCGCGAAACAGCACCTCCGGTCACTGTCCACAACGTACTCGTACCGTCTAATGCCACGAAGTTGGCTCCAGTATTTGCAAACGGCGAGCCAGTCACGGCCGTCCCGCTGGGATTCAACTCCGTGAGGGGGGTGGTGGCGAACCAGGCGTTCTCGGCGGCTGAGATTGCCACGTTGTAGGCATTGCTCGGCAGCGCATAGGGAGAGGTTCCGACACTCGTGAGACCGCTCGTGACTTCGTACACGTTCGAATTCGACTCGTCCGGTATCCAGAGGTTGCCGTTCCCGTCGAACGCCAGTCCCGAAGGCTGCGACAGGTTGGCGATCGCCGGCGTAATGGTCGCACCCGTGGCACCTGCGGTGTAACCGTAGTACGGCGTTATCACGCCGCCCGGGGCCACCGAGATGACCGCAGAGTTCATTCCCGCCGCACCTCCCCCGGCCGCATTGCCGTTGGACAGCACCCACGCTTTCCCGCCGGCGTCAATGGTGATCTGCGCGTTGTTCAGCCCCCCAAAGCTCGGTCCGCTGCCGACCGTGTAGTTCAGCCCCACTGTGAACTCGTTCGGCTGCGTCGCAAGGCCGCCCGCATACGGCGCGGCCGTGCCCGGTACCAGGCCGTACAGCGCCGCCACGCCTGCCGCCGTCGGATACGGATTGTGCGCCAGGTTGATCGCCGCGCTCGCCGTCTCGGTCGCCGCCGTGCCCGTCGCGCCGCCGCTCATCGTGTAGCTGAACAGCGTCGGGCAGCTGCTCGCTCCGCCGCCATTGCTGTTCACGCACGCAGCCAGAATGTCCGCCAGCGTGTAGATCGTCGCCGCAGGCACCGTCACCGTCGCCGTGTTCGCCATTGGCGAGCCCGTCGCCACGTTCACCAGCGTCGACGCGTTCGTATACGCATTCGCCAGGTTCGTCAGCGCCAGCGCGCTCCCGCTGCTGGAGATGTGCGTCGCGTCGCTCGCAAACCCTGCAAACGCGTAAGCCATCGCCACCGTCGTCACCTCATTCAGTGCGATCTTCGGCGCCGGAGTGCCGCACGGCCCGATCGCCGCCATCAACCCGGATGCGGCGTTCGAGGTCGTCGTGCCGCTCTGCGCGCCATAGCCACCCAGCGCGAGCACATACACCTGCTGGCTGCTCGTCGTACAGGTGTACTTGCCGGCCAGGTTGAACGCGCCATTCCCGTCGGTCAAAACGTACGTGCCAACGCTGTCCGTCCCCGATCCCGACGTCAGCAGCGACACCGAAAGATTCGACGCCGGCCGCAACGCCTGAGGCGTGGCCTGTGCCCGCGGACCGTTCGCCATCGCCGGCGAGATGCCCGGCCCGCCATAGCCCGTCGCTCCCACGCCCATCAGGTACACATGCGCGCCCACAATCGGCTGCTGTCCGCCAAACACCGTGCCCTGCACGTTCGACGTCGCGCCCGCAGAGCCGTTTGTGAGGATAGAGTTACCCATACCGCAGCCGGACAACACTGCTGCAAGGAAGAAGGTTGGTACCGCGAGGATCGAGGTTGCGATGCGAAACTTCATTGAGACTCTCCCTGGGAAGTTTTGAACAGCGTCTTCTGGCAGATAAAAATCTTGCCGCCATACTATCCCAGTCGTAGCGAGATTGAATCCCACAAATCTGTCATTTTCATGCGGCCGCCGTAACCCCGGACCCTTTCGGAAAAAAAGCAAACCGCTGCACAGAGCAAACAGAAGGCGAATAAAATCATCCTGTGGCCGACTCCCCACAACCCGACCTCTTCGGTTTCCTGCACATAGACCTTAACAGCTTCTTCGCCTCGGTCGAGCAGCAGCTACACCCCGAGCATCGCAACAAACCCCTCGGCGTCACCGCCACCATGGCCGACACGGGCACGCTCATTGCCGCCAGCTATGAGGCCAAGGCCCTCGGCATCAAGACCGGCACCAAGGTCGCCGAGGCTCGCAAGCTCTGCCCGGAGGTCGTCATCATCGCCAGCGACCACTCCGTCTACGCCGATTACTCCCACCGCATCTCCACTGCCGTCGACCGCATCTGCCCCGTCGCCCACAACCCCTCCATCGACGAGATGGTCTGCCAGCTCATCGGCCGCGAGCGCGAGCCCCCCAACGCCCGCCGCATCTCGCTGGCCATCAAACAGGCCATCAAGGATGACGTCGGCGACACGCTGCGCTGCTCCATCGGCATGGCGCCCAACCGCTACCTCGCCAAGATCGCCAGCGACATGCAGAAGCCCGACGGCCTCATCGGCCTGCTGCCGTCGCAGCTTCCCCGCGCCATCGCGCACCTCGAACTCCGCGACCTGCCCGGCGTCGGCGCGCGCACCGAGGCTCGCCTCAACGCCAAGGGCATCACCACCATGCCGCAGCTGCTCGCGCTCGACCGCCACGGCATGCACGCGCTGTGGGACTCCGTCTGGGGCGACCGGCTCTACCACTGGCTCCGCGGCCACGACACCGGCGACGACGGCGCGCCCGCTCCGCTCGACGTGCAGAAGTCGCTCGGCCACTCGCACGTCCTCGCCCCCGAGCACCGCACGCCCGCCGGTGCCTGGGCCGTCGCGCACAAGCTCCTCCACAAAGCCGCCATGCGCCTCCGCATGGAGCACTTCTACACCGCCTCGCTCGCCGTCACTATCCGCTACTCGCTCTCCCGCGAGCAGGCCGCAGACGCCGCCCGCTCCCAGCGCGTAAAAAAGCACACCAGCGGCATCACCCAGACCGGCTGGGGCATGGAGGCCCGCTTCGCCGCCTGCCAGGACACGCTCTCGCTCCTTCAAGCCCTGCAGGGCTGCTGGAAGCAAGCCCCCAACGCACCCGAACACCAGAAGCCCTTCTTCGTCGGCGTCACGCTCACCCGCCTCATCCCCGAGTCCGAGTACCAGGCACCGCTCTTTGAAGACCCCGGCAACCGCGCGCAACTCTCCACCACGATGGACAAGCTCAACCTGAAGTACGGCCACACCACGCTGCACTTTGCCGGCATGTTGCCCGCGCGCGACAGCGCCCCCACGCGCATCGCCTTCACGCAGATCCCCGTGCAGTACGGCCAGGAGTGGATGTAGCGCACGCCCGCACACCTCCTTCATCGCCGCACCGCTCTTACGACCATCCCGCCCGCAATGATATTCTGGCGCGATGCGGACCTCTGTCTGCATCGCCATCGCTGGCCCACTGCAAAGGTACTTTCCATGCCCGATCTCAACTCCGCCGACTCTCTCTCGCCCGACACAACCCCGCTTCCCGAACAGGCCGTGCCGCCCACCGTCGCCGACGACCAGGCCGACACCGAGTCCTTCGGCGACATCTTCGCCGACTACCAGCGCACCAGCAATCGCCGCACCGGCGAAGAAGGCCGTCAGATCATCGGCACCGTCGCCGCCGTCACCGCCGACGCGGTCCTCGTCGACATCGGCTTCAAGACCGAAGGCATCCTTCCCCTCGCCACAGCGCCCGCCGCGCAGGTCGGCGACACGCTCACCGTCTCCGTCAAAGGCCGCGACCTCGACGGCTACTACGAGCTCTCGCTCTTCCGCGTCGCCCAGCCCAAGGACTGGACCAGCCTGCAGCAGGCCTTCGCCGAAGGCGCCAACATCGTCGGCACCGTCACCGCCGTCGTCAAAGGCGGCCTGCACGTGGACGTAGGCATGCGCGCCTTCCTGCCTGCCTCGCGCAGCGGTACACGCGACGCCGCTGAGATGGAAAAGCTCGTCGGCCAGGAGATCCTCTGCCGCATCACCAAGCTCGATGTCGTCGAAGAGGACGTCGTCATCGACCGCCGCGTCGTCACCGAAGAGGAGGCGCTCAAGGCACGGGACAATCGCCTCG